>JAVYNJ010000001.1:0-48407 GCA_038735675.1 Nanopusillaceae archaeon
ATAGAAACCTGTCTTTATGATGAATATTATTATTTATCGGATTACTTAGATGAAAGTTGGGCAGAAATATGTTTTTATTCGAAAGAAACAACTTCCGAAACTGTACATATATTAAATAAGTTTCCTAAAGCAATTTTATCTCCTTTCTATGGAAATATATCTTATGTAAATAGCATGGCTTTGTTAATAAAAGAGCATTATGAAAAAGAGAGCGATAGTCGTTATCTTTGGCCTACTGATGAGCTACCTCGATATAAACTAGAAATAATATGGAAATATGTACCAACTAAATGTGCTTTAGGATATCAATATATAGAAGGTCCATATATATATTTTAATAAAACGGAATGTGAATACAAAAGAAATGAACTAATACAACAATATGGAAGAGGAAGAAATCCATATATCTTTGTTAGTGATTGTGAAGAAATTGTAGAAATAGTTCCTCCCCCATCTCCCTGGTATCCTCTTATGTCTAATAATCAAAAACTTTTTACAACAAATAAAAGTTATGATTATTTTACTTATTATCGTTTATATGTAGGAAAACGTGTTAAAGTAATTAATAAAGAAAATTATATGATTTGTGGATATAAAGAGCTAAATCCCTTATACTTTGGAGTTTATACTATTTGAAAAAATTTTTTAAAAAAATATAAAATTTTCCCATATAAATCCTATTTCTAAGTAGCTTTTTGTTCGCTTCATCAATTAAGTTTTTTAAATAGTCTTCGGAAACAATAATATTATTGTTCTTTGATAAAATAGTTTCAATTTTTTCATTTCCAACTATTTCTATCATAATTCTATTCTTTTTTAAAGAAATTATTCCTGAATGTTTTAAACCTATTCTTGAAGATATTGATAAAATTTTATAGGCGCTTTTAAGATTTTTGCAAGCTATATGTAATATAAATGGTTCCTGTTTGAACCAAATACTATTAAAATTTTTGTAATTTTCTTTTAAAATATTCCATATTTCTTCAAACTTTACAATTTTATGTGATTTAAATATGAAAACATCTTTTTGTTTTTTTAAATTATCTGGTACTTTTATTAATACAATTCTTCCCGCACAAGAAGAAGTTGTAAAATAATTATTATGAGAATTTATCAAATTAATAATATGAAGTATTTCCTTATCTACTTTATTGGATTTTATATGATTTTCTAACTTCTTCATGTATAATTCTTTTAATGTATTAAAATCTAACATATTAAATGAACAAAAAAGAAAAAGTTATAATAAATTTGCTATTTTTCATATTTACGGTTCCTATAATTATATTAATTATTTATGGATATAATCATGTTAAGCAAATAGTTCAAAAAAATCCGATGAATCCTTTAGGTTTAGAAATAATCGATTGTAAGATAGAAGAGACTGATATAACCTTTATAATAAATAATCCAAATAATTTATCGTATTCTATTGTTTTTACTAATTTAAGAATCAGAGGAGATTATGCATCTCCAGCAATAGTTACTAATGGTGGATTTATAAACAAAATAATAAGTTTTCAAGCTTTTTCTACTGTATCATTACGTTTTCCGATTTCTAAATCAGATATAGCAATTTTAAATATAATTAGAACTTGGAAAAAATTGGGGGGAAAGATTACTATATCATTAGATTATGAAATAATACCTACGGGTGGTAGCGGAGTGATAATATGTAAAAAATAAAAAAGGCTAAATTCTATCTAGATCTTTTATAGTATATATCTTTATTTTCGGATGTTTCTTTACTACACTATCTAAACATAATACATATTTAACATTAGTTTTAGATAAAGTTTCTATAAATTCTCTTGATAATATTCCATCAATTACTAAATAGGAAGCATTTGGATATTTTTCTGCGATTTCCGATAATTTTTGAATGGGGATTTTATTTAGTATATTATAATTTTCATCTAATATTGCTGCTTGTTCTGTTTTAAATATTCCTTCCATTATTTGCTTTAATTTTTCTACAATAGAATCTTTTATTCTTTTTTGTTCTCTTAAAGTTCTTATATCTTCTAAACCACCTTCTAATCTTTCATAATATTGTCTTATTTGATCAAAAGGTATTTTATTTTTCAGAGCCTTAAGTATTTCTTTTCTTGATAGCTCTTCTACTTCTACTCCGGGATCTACCTTAGCTACAAAGTCAATTTCAACATTATTTAACATTAATTCTTTTATAAGTAAGTCTCCTGCTCTATCTCCATCAAATAAGGCAGTTATTATTTTTTTCTTAGATAATTCAATTATTGTTTTTGGAACATTTAGTCCATTTAGTGCTATTACATTGGTTATTCCATATTTTAATAAATTTAATACATCTGCTCTTCCCTCTACTATAATTATCTCTTCGGATTTATCTATGTCCGGACCAGAAGGTAATTTTTCTGGACCATATTCTATTAAAGATCTCATTTTTTGGGAATATTCTAGATACAATAATAACTCCTTTGTATCTGGGAATTCTTCAATAATTAGCTTGTTTAAAAGTTCTTTAGATCTGTTTAATATATATTGAACTTTTACTTTTCTTATATTTTCTATTCTATCTATTTTAACACTAGCGTAAGCCGGACCAATTCTATTTATAGTTTCTAAAGCTGCGGCTATTAAAGATGTTTCAAATCTATTTAAACTTGTTGGAATTATTATTTCTCCATAAGTTTTATTTCCTTCTGCTCTTAAATTAACTTCTATTCTACCAATTTTTCCAGATCTTTGCAATTCTCTAAGATCTAATTCTGGTCCTAATAAACCCTCAGTTTGTCCAAATATAGCTCCAACTACGTCTGATTTTTCTACTACTCCTTCAATATATACATTAGCATATATCAAATATTTTATGTAGGGGGGAGATACTTTCGCCATTTATCTTTTTTGTTAGTAAGGTTTTAATTTGATCTCAATATACATAAAAGATACAAGATATATTATACTATAGTTATGGGGGAAAAAATAACTTTTAGTGTAATAAAGGCGGATATTGGTGGTTTTGTTGGACATCATTCCGTTCATCCAGCAACTGAAGAAGCAGCAGAGGAGGTTCTAGAAGAAGCATTAGACGAGTTAATAATAGATTATTCAATATCTAAGGTAGGAGATGATTTAATTTTGATTATGACGCATAATAGAGGAGATGATAACCCGGATATTCATGGATTAGCCTGGAAAGCATTTCAAAATGCTGCTAAAGTTGCTAAGGAATTGGGTCTTTATGGAGCAGGTCAAGATTTATTATCAGAAGCATTTTCTGGTAATGTAAGGGGATTAGGTCCTGGGGTTGCTGAAATGACAATAATTGAGAGACCATCGGAACCAATAATAGTATTTGCTGCAGATAAAACTGAAGCTGGAGCATGGAATCTACCACTATTTAAAATGTTTGCAGATCCTTTTAATACAGCAGGACTAGTAATAGATCCTACAATGCATAACGGATTTAGATTTGAGGTTTGGGATTTAGTAGAACATAAAAAAGTAATTATGAATCTTCCAGAAGAGATGTACGATTTGCTAGCACTAATTGGTTCTCCGGGAAGGTTTGCAATAAAAAGAGTTTATCCAAAATCTGGAAGTCCAATAAATGAAAATGAACCAGTAGCGGTAGCTTCTACTGAAAAATTATTTGAAGTTGCTGGTAGATATGTGGGAAAAGATGATCCAGTTATGATAGTAAGAGCACAACACGGATTACCTGCTGTTGGAGAAATATTAGAAGCTTTTGCATTTCCACATTTAGTAGCAGGATGGATGAGAGGATCACATTGGGGACCATTAATGCCTGTTTCTGTGAAAGATGCTCATCCAACAAGATTTGATGGACCACCAAGAGTAATTGCATTGGGATTTCAACTTAAAAATGGAAATCTTATTGGACCAGAAGATATGTTTGATGATCCAGCATTTGATTATTCTAGAAATCTAGCAAATATTGTATCGGATTATTTGAGAAGACATGGACCCTTTGAACCACATAGAGTTTCTTTCGAAGAGCTAGAATATACTACTATGCCAAAGGTTTTAGAGAAACTGAAAAATAGATTTGAGGAGTTAGAAAAATAATTTTTATTCCATCCTTTTATTTTTTTACTATAAAAATTTTATGTTATTTTTTGAGTAAAACCTATCATAGATTTGATAAAAATTAACTTTTAAATCTTTCTTTTGTTGTAAATTATAAATGGGGATGGAATATGTTTACGCAGTATTATTACTACATGAAGCAAAAAAAGAAATAAATGAAGAAAATATTAAAAAGGTATTAGCTAGTGCTGGAGTAGATGTAAATGAAGCAATGGTGAAGGCTGTATTAGCAGCAATTGAAGGCATAGATATAGAAAAGATAAAAGAAGAGGCTATAGCAATTCCAGCAGCACCTGTAGCGGTACAAGCGACGGCTACAGCTCAGGAACCTAAGAAGGAAGAAAAGAAAGAGGAAAAGAAAGAGGAGCAAGCGATAGAGGGATTATCTTCACTTTTCGGATTCTAAAATTTATAAATATCAAAATATATTTTTTTAGAAGTGACAGAGTTATCAAAAATATATAGGAATATTATAACAACAAAAACAGAACTTTCAAAATTAGGTGAAGAAAAGAGAGAAATATATGAAAAAAAGAAGAAATTATACTTAGAGATAAAAAGTTTGTTTGAAAAGTTAAAGGAATTAAGAAACAAGAGACAAGAATATACTAGCAATATAGATAAATTAATGGAAGAAAGAGCAAAAACTTTAGAAGCTATAGAGAATATAAAAAAAGATTTATCCTCTCATGATCAAAAAATAAAGGAAATAGAAAAAAAGAAGGATCTAATAAACAACATAAACAAATATATTAAGGAATTAGAAACTTTAGAATACTATTTGCAGACGGAAATACTTAGTTATCAACAAGAAAAGAAAATATGGTATCGAATAAAATATTTAAGAAAATTATTAGGAAAATACGAAGAATTATCTATCTTCCTAAAAGAAATTGATGAAAAGAAAAAGGAGTTGTCTGCTTTAAGATCCAAGCTAATTATAATTGGAACTAATATAAAAAAGAATATCGAAGAAAGAAAAAAGATTAAAGAGCAAATTAAAAACATTAAAGAAGAATTAAAAAAGAAAATAGAAGAATATAATGCCGCAAAATCTAGAATAAAGGAAATTAAAGAAAAAATATTGAATTTAGAAAAGAATCTAGAAGATCTTTTGAGTAAGTATGTTTCTAATGCTTCGAAATCCGATGAATTTAAGATTGAAAATATTGATAAAGAAGAAATTATAAAACAATACGATGAAATTCAAAAGAAAATACTTAATGGAGATGAAATAACTATGGAGGATATATTAATAATGCAAAAGTATGAGATTCTTAAAAAACGAGGCATCATTTGAAGATTTAAATAAATTTTTTCCAGTAAATTCTTTAAGAAGTTTAGGTTATACTAGAAGAAAATGTAAAATTTGTGGAAAGTATTTTTGGTCTAAAGAAGAAAGAGATATTTGTGGAGATCATGAGCCTTATTCTTTTATAGGAAAAGAAATTTCTAAAAGAAAAACCTACTATGAAATTTTAGAAGACCTATCCTCGCATTTTGAAAAAAAGGGATACAAATCCATAAATAGATATCCGGTAATTGCTAGATGGAGAGATGATTTAGATTTTGTTATTGCATCGATAACGGTATTTCAACCATGGGTAACCGATGGAATAATAGAACCGCCCTCAAAAAAATTGTTCATACCTCAATTTTGCCTAAGATTTAATGATGTAGAAAATGTTGGATTGACTGGTAGACATTATACCGGATTCGTAATGTTAGGCCAGCATGCTTTTGTAATTCCTGAAGAATATAATATAGATCAATACTTCATAGATTTATATGAATGGTTTGAGAAAAATAAATTTCCCGTTGAAAAGTTTGTATTTCATGAAGATACTTGGTCTGGTGGTGGAAATGCAGGAACTTGTTTAGAATTCTTTTATGCTGGATTAGAAATGGCAAATCAAGTATATATGCAATATAAAATCCTTAATAATGAGTGGATAGAGCTTAAAAATCTGAAGATTTTGGATGTTGGAATTGGTCATGAGAGATTAGCTTGGATTATGGGTAGAAGTATAACTTCTTACGATGCAGTTTTTCCTCATACCGTTTCATTATTAAAAGAAAATTTGAAAATAGATTTAGATGAAGACCTTATGTCAAAAGTTTTTTCTTTAGCAGCAAATTTTGATTTTTCTGAAAAAAATTTAGAAGCTTTTTCATCATATGTAAAAGAAAAGTTGGGAAGAGATCTTATTAATGAAATAAAAGCCTTAAGAGCAGTTTATTCTATAGCAGATCATGTAAGATCACTTTATATTGCTATATCTGACGGTGCTTTGCCTTCTAATATTGGAGGAAACTATAATTTAAGATTTATCGCTAGAAGAACATTTGGATTTTTAGAAAAATATTTTGAAAACATAGAGATGGAAGAATTATTTAAAGAAATGTCAAACGATTGGTACGAAAAACATCTTGTAAAGAATATAAAAGAGATAATAGAAATTTTAGAATATGAAAAGAAGAAATATTTAGAAATAAAAAATAAATCTAAAAAAATATTGGAAAAAATAGAAAATTATGATTCAAAAACGCTTTTTGAACTTTATACATCTTATGGAATCTCTCCGGAAATTGTGAAGGAATATAAAAATATTCAAATTCCAGCAGAATTTTATAAATATTTAGAAGAACATAAAAAAAGATCTAAAAAAGAAGAAAAAGAAGAAAGTTTGTTATTTATAAACAAAGAATATCCAGAAACTATAAAGGAATTTTATAAAGATTGGAAAAAATATTATGGTGAAGGAAATATATTGGGCTCAGAAAAAAATTTGGTGATATTTGATAGGACTGTATTTTATCCTCAAAAAGGAGGACAAAGAAGTGACGAAGGTTGGGTTTTTTTCATTGAAAATTTAAAGAAATTTAATAAAAAAATATTGGAAAATATAGATTTTCCAGACTATGTAAAGGATCTAATAAAAGATTATATGGTCGGAACTGATGAGAACATCTCGGAATTCGAAAATGCTTATGCTAAAGTTTTGAAATGTTTTGAACAGAATAAAACAATATTTCATTTAATAGATAGAGAAACTAATTATAGAGGAAAAGTGTTGCAAATAATAAATAGAGAAATAAGGTATAGAACTGCAAAGCATCATACTGCAGTTCATTTGCTTACAGGAATATTGAGAAAGTTTTATGGTAATCATATCTGGCAAGCTGGAGCAGAGAAAGATGAATTTGAAGGGAGATTAGATATAACGCATTATGAAATACCTTCTGAGCAAGAAATAAAAAATATTGAACTAGAAATTAATAAGATTATTTTAGAAGGAAGAAAAATAAATAAATATATCTTAAGAAGAGATGAAGCAGAGAATAAATATGGATTCGTAATATATCAAGGAGGTTTTATACCAGAAATAAATTTAAGAATTGTGGAAGTAGAAGGTTTAGATGCAGAGGCATGTTCAGGTACACATTTAGATAATACTTCAGAAATTGGCTTTGTAAAAATAATTGGCGTTGAAAAAATTGCAGATGGTTTAATAAGATTTAGAATAATTGCCGGTGAAAGAGTGATAGAAGAATATAATAAACTTGTTGAAACTATTCGAAATATTGAAAGAAAGTTAGGGTTAAAATTAGAAAGTTTAGAATCATATATTGAAAAATTAGATAAAGATAGAAATAAGTATAACAAAATGTTTTATAATCTTTTAGAAGAGTATGTAAACAGTTTGATAAAAGATCGTAAATTATATGGAAAAATTAGTGTAGAATCTAATGACATAATGAAGATACTTTTAAAATTCAAAGATAAATTAGATGAGGTAAATTTGGAAACCAAAGACGCTATAATATCTACTAAAGAGGGAGATAAAAAAATAGATAAGTTTTATATAAAATTTAAGTCTTAAATATATTTGCTTAAAATTTCAATAATTTTTTCTTTTCCCGCTGCTAATATTAAATTTCCTATTTTTGGTCCAGTTTCCTTTTTTATTAAGATTCTATAAATTTTCTTATAAAACTCTTTAGGTTCTAAGTTTTCTTTAATTAAGTTATGTATTTTAGTTTGTAATTCAACATAATCATTTGAAGAATCTTTTATTATGTCTATTATATTTTTTATTATTGATTTTTCTTTATCATTTAGATCAATTTCTATTATTTCATTATTAATTTCTATTTTATATAAATCTGGAGCATATTTTATTCCCCAGTATCCAGCTTTTCTACATCTTTCAAAAGTTTTTAATAAGTCACTATAACATAAATCTACTTTATAAACAGACTTTACAATTTTTGAAATTTTTTCTAGAATATTATCTATTTTTTCATTAAATACCTTGAAAAATGGTTTATCCGTTTTTTCTAAATATTTTCTCGGAATTATAACTTGTCCAATAATCGAAGCAAAAGTATAAGGAAATCTAAATGGCTTTTCTTCCTCAATATTTCCTAATTTTACTAAATAATAAATTGTTAAATCCTCAATAGTTGCTAAATTTTTTTCGTTAACTAATTTATAATCTTTTAAATCTTCTATACTAATATCTTTATTTTCTAGCAGTTTCAAAGTTTTATATACCTTTTCTTCAAATCTATCAAACTCATCAACAAGTAAAAATATATTTTCTACGGCTATATCTCTTTCTGAATCGGGTTTTTTAGTATAGAAATATAAGAAAACTTCCGGTTCTATAATTCTAAGAAATTCTGTAATATTATATACATTCCCCTTTGATCCAGAAATTTTCTTTCCATCTATTGTGAAATAATCATAAAATAATGGTATTGGTTCTTCCCAATCGAAAATTTCTTTAGCAAACCTTGGAGAAATCTTCCAGGAAGATACCCAATGATCTTTTCCCATAGGCTCTACTATAGTTTCAAAATATTTCCAATTCCATGCCCATTCAATATACCATTCCAATTTACCATTTCTTATGCTAGTATAACCCTCATATCCACATCCTTCTATTGATTTTTTCTTTAAATGTCTTCCACCACAAACATATCTAACTCTTTCATTTTCTTTATCATAATCCAAAACTATGGTTGTTCCTATTCTTCCACATCTTTCGCATACAGGAGAAAAGGCATATTCTCTTATATGTTGTTTATATTCTTTATATATTTCTTTTATTCTTTCTTTTTTTTCTAAAGTATTTTTTATCCCATCATCCCATTCTCCAATAATATATAGATTATTTGGAGAATAATACTCAAATGTTATAGAATCTAAGATTCCTAATTCCTTTAGTTCATTAAGAAAAACATTTATAAAATGCTCAGCCCATGAAGAATGACATTTTAGGGGATCCGGTATGTTACATACTGGAAAACCATTGTATTTTTCTTCGAAAATTTTTTTTAATTCTTCTGGAAATTTTATTATATAGCCATCTTTATCTACAATCATTTCTGGAAATCCTCTGGCAGGATCTCTATCATCAGATGTAAAAACAACTTTTGAAGGATATCCTAAGACTTCAATTGCTTTAGATATAAAATAGCTTCTAATAATTTCATTTGCTCTACCAATATGATAAACTCCTGTCGGAGTTCCTGCACATCTAACTACAATTTTGTTTGATTTTAGTTTATTTTTAGCTTTATAGTTTTTAAATCTTTCAATTGCCAATTTTGCAATTTTTACACTCCAATGATCACTGTTTTCAAATATTTCTTTCCAATTAATTCTTCCGATATCCATTATTCATAAAGTAATTATTTAGAAAATATTTTTATTTTTTGTCATTAAAGTAGTTTCTTATTTTGCAAAAAGAACATAAATCATCTTTTTTGGAAGTTGGATAACTACAGTTTTTACATTCATAAATTTCAGGTTCTTTAATGGGAATTTCTATTTTTTCTAAAAATTTGATTGTAGGTATAATAAAATTTTTAAATTCGCGATCAATTTCATATAGTTTTCTTTTTATTATATTCTGAGTATTATTATCAGCATAAGGACATTCAATCCTACATACGGGTAAATTATTTATTATTGAAAAGACTAGATTTTCTTTTTCTGTTAAATATATGGATGGTTTTACTTTCTTTATAAATTTTTTATATCCTGATAGAACAGGCTTTTGTTTTGAAAGAGAAATCAAATTTCCCGATCTTAAATTTATAAAGAAAAAAGCAGCTTCATCAGCAGCATTATGTGCAGTAACTAAAACTGTGAAGCCGTTTTCATACGCAAATCTATTCATTAAATATCTTTTTATAATCCCACAAACTGAACAAACAGGCCTATTTTTTATTTTACTTACTTTGACGCCATACTCGGATATTCTTATTATATTTAATTTTTTATTAATCATCTTAAACAATTTTCTAATTTTTTCTTCGCAAAAATCAGAATAATTCGGAATTTCTAAATTAATATACAATCCTTCAAAATCATAACCCAATAAATGCAAGCAATAAGCTAAAGATGAGGAATCCTTTCCTCCAGAAACAGCAACCAATATTTTATCTTCTTTTGAAAACATTTTCCATTTTTCTATAGTATTTTTTATTTTATTAACGTAATATTCCGTAAAATGCTTTTTACAAAATCTTACTGGATAACTTATTATTGCTTTATTATTGCATTTAGAGCATTTCATTATCTATAAACATATATCATACTTTAATAAGTCTAAAAATGAAGAAACTTCAATTACGAACATATTATATTTTTTATAAAATTCATCTGTTATATTTATTGGTTTTGGAATATATTTTATACTTCTAATAATAAAACCAGGAAAAATTTCTTTTATTTCTTCAACTTTTTCATATGTATAAATAATACTTTGTCCTTTGGGTATAAAGAAATATTTTTTATTGTTTTCAGCGGCAGCTATAGCTTTTTCAATTATATTTCCAACAAAACCAATGTTTCCATCTAAGTCAATAGTTCCTGTAGAAGCAATAAGATTGTTAACATTTTTATTATTCAGAGCGCAGTATATTCCTATAGCGAAAGATATTCCAGCACTTGGACCACCAACTAATATGGATCTAGAATCTATTTCTAAAATAAAATCATACTTTGAGCAATTCACTTTTAAATATTTACATATGAATTCTTTTGCAATTTCAAAGGAGTATTGAGTATCAGGCTCTACAAAGGGATTTATTGAAATATAAGTTTTACCAGATCCTTCAGTTATTTTTAGATATCCATACTCTAAAACTCCTTTTCCATCTGTTGATACTGCAACTAAAGGTATTTGCGCAGTTCTATTTGTTTCTAGAAGATTTAAGTATTCATTTTTTATATTTTTTTGAATTAAATTTCTAGTACTAAATCCAAGAAGAAAACCAAAAATAAAAAGTAAAATAGAAATCATTAAATATAGTTTATCTTTTAAAGACATTATAATTAGATTATTTAAAACATTTTTGAATCTTTAACGGGCCCGGGGGGATTTGAACCCCCGTCCTTCGGGTCCGCAACCCGATGCTCTGTCCAAGCTGAGCTACGGGCCCATTTTTCGAATAAATAATTAAACATTAATATATAGAGATCTCTTTCCATTTAATATCTAAAGAATCTGCAAATTTGTATACTTCGTATAATTCATTTTCAAATAATTTTCTAGATAATTCTGGATAATTATTTGTTGATAAAACTAAATAATCTGGGTGGTATTGGTCCATGATGTTTACTAGAAATTTTGGAGTATTTTTTGAAATCCATTCTAAAATTTTTTTAGAACAGCATTCAATATGATTTGGTAAAACTAAATGTCTTACAATAACGCTTTCATTTTTTATCATTAAATGATTTCTTGAAACAATTTCGAAGTAATTTTTTACAGAGGAATATTTCATTGCGCATTCATCATTTCCATATTTAAAATCAGGTAACCAAATATCTATTAAATCTAATAAAATCTTCATAGATTCTTCTGAAAGATACATATTGCTGTTCCATAGTTGTGGAATGTATAAATCTTTTTTTGCAAATTCTTTCATAGATTTTAGAATTTCATAAATATTTGGAGTAGGATCTCCACCAACCCAATTAATATTTTTTGCTCCCATTTTATACAGTTTTTCTTGAATATTTGCTAAATCGACGTAGTTTACAACAATACCGCTGTTAGGGTATTGTGATATAGTCCAGTTTTGGCAATAAACACATTTAAAATTACAACCGGTAAAAAATATAGTTCCAGAAGGTATTAGTGGTAATTCTTCCCCATAATGTAAAAAGTACTCAGATATACGAGTTTCTTTAACTCTACAAAATCCAATTTTATTTTCCCTATTTATTTTGCATTTTCTTTCACATAAAATACAAGATTTTAATATTCTTTTAGCAATCTCTATTTTTAAATCAAGAAAAGATTTCTCTAAAATTCTTTTTTTTGAAATACTTTTTCCATTAATTGTTTCTTCTTTAATTTCATTAAATTCTTTAGATTTTTCTTCATGTAATTTCCATAGTTCTTTATAAGAAAGTTCAATCAAATTTTCTTCTACAGGAATTCTAATACAAATATTAATTTTTGATGGAACTTTTTTTTCTAAAACTAAGAAATACCAAGAAAGACTTTCTCTTATTTCTGGATTTTTACTTATCTTTTCAGAAAGTAGCAATCTATGTATTACCATTTTGGAATTATCACTCCATATATATTTTCGCTTTTTCCAATACTATAATATAATCCAGCTAAATAACATAACCAAGAGTCATATAAATGTTTTGATTTAAAATAATGCTTAAATTTTTCATATTTAAATCCTAAAATCTTTTCTACAGCTCTTGGGAAAGTTTCAAATACATTAGATTTTGCAATTTTTTTTATTTTATTTTTAATAAAAATTCCTCTATCCGCAAGATCAGAAATACTTTTTATACTTAGTGGCATTGGTCTAAAACCTCTCTTTAATAGTTCTAATTCGCTTTTTCTAAATGGAATTTTTTCTTTACTTAGTGGAGCATCTATTACAACAATCTCAGGATTTACATATTTTATGATTTCAAAGATTTCTTCGTTAGTATAAACTATTTTAAACTTTAAAATTTTGTCTTTATAACATAAACCAGTTTTATTTTTTTCCTTCGCTGCTAAATCTATTCCTATAATTTTATACATTTATTTTTTTCTTTAATTCTTGAAATTTAAAGCCCGTATCCCAAAAATCTTTGTAATAGTTTAAATTGTCCAAATACCAATTTAATACACAAATTACTTGAGATGTAAAATATGGAATATCTCCTAAAGATATAAACGTTGATATATCTTTTAACCATTTTTTTTCATCTTTTGGGATTCCTAAAAAATCTCCAATTATGAAAACAGGATTTTCAATCTTTATGTTTCCTATTTCCATACCATTTTTTTCTAAAACGTATATTTTTCTTCCTTGATTTATATATTCTTCTACTAATTCTCTAAATCCTTTTTTTTCCACGAATACTCCTGGAAAAGTATAGATTGGCATCTTTTTTTTATTAAACTTTTTTAGAGAAGAACTTAACAAAGTAGTAACATCTTTTTTTGACCAAGGAGTTTCAATATTAGATTCAATTTTAATTCTCCTTGGAGGATCTGGAGGGCCATTTAGTACAATATTAAATTCTATATTTTTTCTTAGACCATTTGATATAAAAAAAGCATGAATTATTGAATGAACCAATACATCTAGTCTTCCAGAGTAATAAATATTCTTAAAGTTTCCATCAGTCCTTACACTATTTGAATAAAGAATAAATATTCTCATAAAAAATAAGTTATTTTTATGGAAATAAAGTTTTTTGAATATACTTTAAAAACTAATAAGAGAAGAGAGCTTGTAAATATAACAAATTTGGTAGAAAATGCTGTGAATAAGTCAAAAATAAAAGAAGGAATAGTTTTAATATTTTTACCACATGCTACATGTGGATTATTTGCGAATGAAGATGAAATTAATATAAAAAAAGATTATTTTAATTTTTTTGAAAGATTATGTCCAGAAAATGAGATTTATCATCATAATCAAATAGATAATAATGCAGATTCGCATCTTTTATCTTCTATATTCAAACAATTTTATGTATTTCCAATTAAAGATTATTTTATAATAAAAGGAACATGGCAGGATTTGTTTTTGGCAGAATTTGATGGACCTAGAGAAAGAAAAATTCATATTTTAATTTTTGGAAGTCCTTAATTTTAATATGATTATATTAGTAGTTGGGATTCCGGCTTCTGGAAAAACATCGATAGTAAATGAAGCAAAAAAGTATATAAAAAGAGATATAGAAATTATAGAATTTGGAGATATAGTTTTTGATTTGGCTAAAAAGATGTATAATATACAACACAGAGATGAAATAAGAAAAGTTTTACCATTTGAAGAACAAAGAAAACTACAAGAATTAGCAGCCAGATACATTTTAGAGAATTATAAAGAAAAGAACTTGATTATAACTACTCATTTTATTATTGAAACTAGCGAAGGATTTAAAGCAGGTATAACTAAGGAAATTGCAGATCTTTTAAGACCTAAAGCTATTGTTTTGATAGTTTCTGAACCAGATAAAATATTAATGAGAAGGATTAAAGATGAAAGCAGACTTAGAGAAAAAGATGATTTAGAAAGAATAAAAATACATCAAGATTTATCGCTTTATTATACAATTCCGTTTATGTATATGTATGATACTATAATTGAAATTATAAAAAATGAAGAGGGTTTATTAGATGATTCTGCTAAAAGGTTTGCAGATTTTATAAATAATCTTCTATTTTAATTTTTCTAAAAAATACATGTAAAATGGAGAAGGACTTAAAGGTCTACTTTTAAATTCAGGATGTGCTTGAGTTCCTATAAATAAGAAATTATCTTTTAATTCCATAAATTCAATTATATTGTATTCATCTAAACTAAATCCACTAGCAAAAAATCCTGAAGATTCTAGTTTATCTAAGTAATCTTTATTTATACAGTATCTGTGCCTATGTCTCTCATAAATAATTTCTTTTTCATAAATTTTATATGCTTCTGAGTTTTTCTTCAGTTTTATTGGAATTTCTCCCAATCTTAAAGTTCCTCCATATATATTTATCTCATTTTTAATTAGTTTTACAACTGGATTTTTGGTATTTTCATCTATTTCAGTACTATTTGCATCTTTTAATCCTAAAACGTTTCTGGAAATTTCAATTGCCATAAGTTGTAAACCAAAACATATTCCCAAAGTATCTATTTTGTTTTCTCTTAAAAACTTTATAGCCTTTATTTTTCCTTCAACACCTCTCGAACCAAAACCTGGAAGAATTATAGCTCCATCTACCTCCAGAAGTTTATCTATTTCGAAATTTTTATTTTCTATATCTGTAGATTCTATCCATTCTAAATCTATTTTTAAGCTTAAATAAGCTGCAGCATGCTTTAAAGATTCAATAATGCTTAAGTAGCTATCTTTTAGTTTTGTATATTTTCCAATCATTGCAATTTTAGCTACTTTTTCTGTTTTATTTAGTTTTTCTAAAAAGTTTAACCAATCTGATAAATCTGGTTCTCTTATTTCTAAATTTAGCTTTTTAGCTAAAATTTCATGAATTTTTTGATTTTTAAGAATTATTGGTACTCTATATATAGAATCTACATCATAATTAGATATTACAGCATTTTTTGGGACATTTCCAAATAATGAAAGCTTATATTTAGCATCTTCACCTAATGGAATTTCGCTTCTAGCTATTATTATATCAGGAATAATGCCTATTCTTCTTAATTCTTGTAAACTGTGTTGTGAAGGTTTTGTTTTTTGTTCTCCTGTTGTTTTTAGAGTTGGAACTAAAGTAACATGGACAAAAGCCACGTTTTCTTGTCCTTCTTCAAGTTTCATTTGTCTTGCAGCTTCTAAAAATGGTAGGCTTTCAATATCTCCAACAGTCCCACCTATTTCTACAAATATTATATCATAATTCTCTTCTTTTCCAATTTCTTTTAATTTTTCTTTTATTTCGTTTGTTATATGTGGAATTATTTGAATACAATTTCCAAGATAAGTTCCTTTTCTTTCTTTTAAAATTACAGAATAATAAATTTGACCTGTAGTTATATTATTTTTCTTAGATAAATCTTTGTGTAAAAATCTTTCATAATGTCCTATATCTAAATCAGTTTCTCCACCATCTTTTGTTACAAAAACTTCTCCATGAACGTAAGGATTCATAGTTCCAGCATCAATATTTACATAAGGATCTATCTTTATTGCAGTAACATTATAACCCATCCTCTGAAATAATAAAGCTAAAGAAGCAGTTGTAACCCCCTTACCTACACTACTCAAAACACCCCCTGTTATAAAAACATATTTTTGCATAATATTATTGTATTTTAAAATTAAAAATTGTTGAATGGGGCCGCCGGGATTTGAACCCGGGACCACCGGCACCCCAAACCGGCATCCTTCCAAGCTGGACGACGGCCCCTTTAAATAAAGCCGCGGCCGGGATTTGAACCCGGGGCCTTTGCCTTACCAGGGCAACGCTCTACCAGCTGAGCTACCGCGGCACTTATTTAAGATATTCTTCAATTTTATTCCAACTTATTTTTAAGTTTTTTAATAATTCAACAAAAGTAGAAAGTGACCATAATTGAGAAATTGCTCCAGAGATATCTCTATTTTTGGCAGAAGATAATTCTGGAAGAGTTCCTATATCTTTTAGGTATTCAATAGAAGAGTTTAATATTTTGTTTATGTAATACTTGTACTTTTCACTATTTAGATCGTTCATACAAATTGCAGCAATGTGATTCAGATATATCCATGAATCTCCTCTATGCATAGATTTTTTACTATCTATAAAATTGGCATCTCCATTATTTTCTTCAATAAATTCGTAATCAAGTTTTGATAAAGATGAAAGGCCCCCCCATTCCAACCATAAATGATTTAATGAATAATCAAAAATTTTTTCCCATTTTTCTTTTGATAGAACATCTTTTTTTATATAGTAACATAAAAATACGTTTGGTCTTATTCTATATTCTTCAAAAGTATCAACTAAACTATTATCTTTTAAATATCGTTTTTCCACATTATCTTTTAAATCTAAATATAAATCTCTATATCTTTCGTCTCTTTTTATTCTATAAAGATTTTCATAAATATTCATAACTAAAAATTGAAGTTCTATTGGATATTTTCTATTTAAAGTATCCATCCAGCTTTCATTTGGAAAAGAAACAAATAATTTTGTTTTTGGATCATAATGAGTTTCTGTGAATTTAGGTAAATTATCTTCTACTATATTTACTAATTTTAAGAACTCTTCTTTTGAAAATATATATTCAAAATCAAAAATTCTTTTAGCATACAATCCGAAGCTGTCAGAATTCCCATTTAATCCATCAAAAATTAGATTTTTCATTTTTCCATTTGGCAAAATATATTTAGAATATTCTATTAATTTTTCTTTTACAAAAGATTTGCCAAGAATATAGTAAAGCCCTTTTAGAGATATTAGAACATCTCTAGACCACTCTTGATAATACCAGGGATAACCTACAGATATCCAATCATGAATGAAAGATTTTATTCTTTCTTCAATTAGATTTTTTGATTCTTTTTTATAATAATCTTTAATTTTTGGATTTCTTATTAAAGATATAATTAATTTCTTTCCTTTAATGGTAAAAGGACAGTATAAATATCTTTTAAATGGTGGAGAATTTCTTTTTTCATCAAAGTCATAATAAATCTCTACCCACTTATCTTTATTTTCGAAAATACTTGAAAATCCAGTTAAATATACCCTAACAAAAAGATCATTCTTTTTAAACTCTATATTTGCCATATTAGAAGTTATTTGATAATTATATATTCTTCCCCACTCTTCTGTATCGTATATATCTTTTATATCAAAGAATATCTGAATTTTTGAAATTTTTTTAGTTTCATAAAGTAATCCAAACTTAAACAATTTGTAAATTTCGTAATTATCTTTATAAAATATTTTTAATGTGTCAGAGCCATCTAATATTATTTTTTCTGGTTTTTCTACTATATTTAAATTTTTTAAATGATCTAAGATTTTTATATATCTTTTATTGTATGGAAAAAATAAGCCAAAAAATCTACTGTATCTTTTTAGTGACAAAATAAAGAAACTACCGTTTTTTGATAAAAATGCAAAATCTCTATTTCTTAATTCAAGTTCCATAATATTCTAATTTCGAAAAATTGTTAAAAAAGATTATATACAAAAATATAAGATGAGAATATTATTTTTAAGTTGGGGGGTCTTACCACAAAAAACTGGAGGTTTGGAAAAAGCAACATACTATTATTTAAAATACTTTGATCAATTTAATCACAATGTTTATCTTATTATTCCAAACATAAATGATGACATAAAAAATTTTTGGCAAAATAAACTAAAAAATTCTAAAATTATTGGTTTGAATATTGATATAAGTAAAATTTCATCTTATTTTAATTTATTTACTATTATAAGACAAAGTAAGAGTATATTTTCTAAAATAAAAACTATAATCGATTATAAAAGAGCTGTTTTTGAATATAGAGATAAACTAATTAAGTTTTTGGAAAACGAAAAGCTAGAATTTGACGTTATCTATTCTTACGATTGGTTAACAATTCCTGCAGCAATAGAGATAAAAAACAGATATAAAAAACCTCTAGTCTGGCATGTTCACCAAACAGCTTATGATAGAGTCGGCGGAAATATAGAACATTTGAAATATCTTTTAGATCATGATTATGGAATAGAATTAGAAGCTTGTAAATTAGCAGATAAAATTATAGCTGTTAGTAATAGAGTAAGAGATATTTTGATAAAATATTACAATTGTGATCCAAAAAAAGTAGAAGTTGTTTATAATGCTCCAGATGATAATTTTCAAATTAAAAAGAAAAATTGGTATAAAATTAAACAAAAATACAAAATTGTATTATATCTTGGAAGAATGACAATGCATAAAGGTCCAGATTGGTTATTAAAAGCAGCTAAAAGGGTTTTGGATATCAGAAAAGATGTTTTATTCATATTTGCTGGTCATGGAGAGATGTTAGAACAACTTATAAAAATGTCAGCTGAAATGGGAATCGGAAGAAACGTAATTTTTACAGGATGGGTAGATGACGAGTTAGCAGAGTTTTTGTATGATATTGCTGATGTTTTTGTTTTGCCATCAGTTTCAGAGCCTTTTGGTCTTACTCCTTTTGAGGCTTTACAGAGAGAAAATGCAATTATAATTACAAAACAATGTGGTGTTTCAGAAATCCTAAAAGATGCAGCAATAGTGGATTTTTGGGATACTTATAAAATGGCTGATTATATTTTAGCTTTTCTAGAATATCCAAAGCTTAGAAATTTTGAAATAATGAATTGTTTAAGAAATTTAAATAATCTTTCTTGGTTAGATTCTTCTAAAAAAGTAGAGGAGATATTAAGAAAGGCCATATTCTAATTGCTCTCTTTTTTCTGTCGATAATTTTGATTCTATATCCTTTAAAATATTCATAAATGATATATAAGCATCGTAAGGTGTTTCAAAAGCCTCTTCTCTAAAATATTTATGCACATCTCCATCAGCATTGTATTTTAAGCTCATATAATACAAATTATCAGATGTAGATAGATATCTTAAAACTCTTAATGCTTCTTTGTTATTCTGCCTTTTTGCAATTTCAAAAAGATCTTTCAAATAAGAAAGAGCTTCACTTTGTATAGAATCTCCTAACCAAGCCGATAAATCTCTCTCTATATCAGCCCAGGATATAATTTCTGGTATGTCTAGTTCTCCAACGGGTGCGAATTTATAAGATGCTTCTGAAACTGTGTAAGTTTCGAAATAATCACTTTCTCCAATTAATTCAAATAATCTATTAAAAAATTCGAATATTCCGGATTCTGGCCAAAGATGTTCTCCAATAGTTTCAAAATCCATAAATATATTTATAATATCTCCAGGGGTTTGTAATAACCAATTAAAATATTTATCAGCATTTAAAGGATAATGTTCCCAATTTGGGTTTCCAAACCTAAAAGCTATATCGTCAGATAGTCTATAATTTCGTGGTAGCAATCTTAAATTAACTCTTTTTGCTTTATAAACATAATTAGGGCTTCTCCATTTTAGAACTTTTTCAGTACCTTCTATTAAGGCTGTATGAAATCCTAAAGAGTATGCAATTTCTCCTATTTCGTTATTATAAGCTAATTCAAAATTTCTAAAGGCTTTTGGAGAATATCCAAATACCTCTCTTATTTTGTTTATATGTAGCTTTACTTGTTCTTTAAATTCTTCTTTATCAATTAAATAAGAAACGGAATGATAATAAGTTTCTCCAAGAATTTCAACATTTCCAGTATCTACTAGTTCTTTCCATAGATCTAAAATTTCTGGATGCCAAGATTCTAATTGTTCGATTAAAGTACCTGTAATTGAAAAAGAAAACTTTAGATTATACTCATAAATAGCATTTAGTATCATTTGAAGAGCTGGTTTGTAACATTTATTTACTACTCTATCTAATATTCTCTTATTTACCTCGTCATTGAAATAGTTGCTTTCCTTTAACATATCGAAAAATGAAAAATATCTTATCCTTCTAGGCTGATGAGCATGAAAGTAGAAAACCAATCCGGTCATAAAATCTTAATAAGATAAAAAATTATAAAGTTAATATGAAATATTTTGTTAAAAGAGAAGAAGAAGCTTTTATTACCGTTGATGGACAAAAACTCTATACTATTCAAGATTTAATATTATGGTTAATAGGTTGTTCTGAGGCTAGCTTCAGATATCATGTAAATGAAAAAGCAAATCATTTTTTTGATTGGATAAAAAATTCTATAGGTTCGGAAGCTCTAGCAAATAGAATAAAAAATATAAAGAATAAGGAAGAAATGATTAGAATATTGGAAAATTTTATTTATAAGACAGAGGCCGATAAAAGAACTATTATACAAGAAATATGATAATAAATGTTATTTCTTTAAAAGGTGGTGTGGGAAAAACTACTATTTCAATAAATTTAGCAGCATATTTAAGAAAGGAATACAACAAAAGAATTCTTTTGGTAGATTCTAATTTTAATAATTACTCAACTAAATTATTTTCTAAATTTAAGCTTAAAGAATATGGAGAAAGATTGTATAACGGTATATATCCTCTAAAATACTTCCATTTAAAGATTTTGAGATCAATACCAAAAGAAATAGAAAAAGATCTGGAATTATTAAAAAGATATTATGATTATATAATATTCGACTTACCTAATGATCTAGAAATAATATTAAATTTTGAAAAAGTATCTAATTTAAATTTACTAATACTAAATTCAGATATATTTTCTTTATTTTCTAATTATTATCTATTTCAACTTTTAGATAAAAATAAAACAAAGCTGATATTAAACAAGTATGATGGAAATAAAGAGATTATAAAGTTTATTGAGAGAAAATTTGGAAAAAATGTTTCTACAGTTATTTCTTTTGACAAAGAAATAGAAAAAATTAATTATAATAGAATTCCAATAATCTATTCAAAAAGCAAAAGAAAAATAATAAAAGAATTTGATGAATTAGCTAGTTTAATAACTGGAAAAAGGAAAAAATTCTCTATTTTTGAAAGAATACTTTCTTTATTCCTATGAAAATTTTTGAAGAGTCTTGGGAAGTATGTAACAAAGTTGGTGGAATATATACTGTATTAAATTCGAAAGCACAATACTTAAAAGAAAAATATTCAGAAAATTATGTTCTAATTGGTCCATATCAAAAAAATTTGATAGAATTTGTAGAAGATAATATACCTGCAGAGCTTGAAGGAATATATAAAAATTTATTGAGTAGGGGAATTGTATTACATTATGGATATTGGGATATTAAAGGAAAACCAAAAGTTTTTTTAATAGATTTTCATGATTTCTTTAGAAGAGAAATCAATTATTGGAAGTATAAATATTGGGAATGGTATCAAATAGATTCTCTTAACTCCGATTACACTTATGATGAGCCCTTTGCATGGTCAGTGGCTGTAGGAATCTTTTTAGAAGAATTAGACAAAATCTACAACTTTAAAAAAATATTACATGCACATGAATGGTTATCTGGAGGAACAATACTTTATGTAAAAGCGAAAAATCTAAATTACAAAACAATATTTACGACGCATGGAACTGTCATAGGTAGAACTATCTCTTCTAGAAATCTAGATATTGTGAAACTAATCGATAAAATTGAAGCAGATAAAGAAGCGTATAGTTTAAAAGTTCATTATAAACATCAAATGGAAAAAAATTCAGCAAAATATAGTGATATATTTACAACGGTATCTGAAATATTGTCTATGGAAGCTGAAAAGTTTTTAGGAAGAAAACCAGATAAAATAATTTACAATTCTATTTCTATAGAGGAAAAAGATATAAAAAAAGAGTATCTTACGTCTAGAAGATGGTTAGAAGAATTCGTTTTATGGTATTTTATGCCATACTATGAAATAGATTTGAAAAAAACAATTTTTATATATACTATTGGCAGATACGAGTTTTATAATAAGGGAATAGATTTAATAATTGATTTAATGAAATATCTTAATCACTCGAACATAGATAAAAATATAATTCTATTTTTATTTATTCCTACCGGAATTTCGGGAGTTTCTAAAAATGTTTTGAGATTATATAATAATTATCAATTCTTAAAAGAATTTTTTGAACTAGAAAAAATAGAAATAATTAAATTTTTAATGAGAAAAGATTATGAAAAAATAAAATATATTTTTGAAGAATATTTACCAAAAGTTTCTAAAAGTAGTAAGCCAAGTATAGTAACTCATGATTTGTATGATAAATCGGATCTAATTTTGAATAAATTGATAGAATCTGGATTGGACAATGAAGAAAAGGACAAAGTGAAAGTCGTATATGCTCCAGTTTATATAGGCCAAGATATAATATTCAATTTACCTAAAGAAAAAATTTTAAGTGGATTCGATATTGGTATTTTTCTGTCAAGATACGAGCCTTTTGGTTATACAGCTTTAGAAAATATATATTACGGAATTCCAACAATTATTTCTGATAAAACCGGATTTTCTTTATCTCTAAAAAACAAAGGAATAGAGAGTAAAAATATACTTTTAGTAGATATAAATAATTTTAATGAAGAAATGGAAAAGATAAAAGATTTTATTTTTTATATATCAAATTTGGAATTTGAAAAATATTTGGAAGTCAAAAAGGAAATTTTTAATATTTCTAAGTTTTACGATTGGAAAAAAGAGATAAATAATTATATAGATATTTATGAAGCATTAAATAATTTACAATAAATTATAAATATAATATGGTAACATTCTCGGAATTTATGATTAATCTTTTTCAAAAACTTGGAATATATTATATATTCTCAATTATATTTATAGCGCTTGTAGTTTACGTATTATCTTTAAACTTGCTAAAAAAGTTTTCTAAAGACTTTTTAGATGATAAGAAAATAAATGTTATATCTATTTTAATTTCAATATCTGTAGCAATTCTAGCATCTTCTTTATATAGAATATCCCATATGTTTTCTTATTTTTTAGCTCTTGTATCTTCTATGACAGTTGTTTTATTATTTACTTATGCTATACTTATATTTTTTGTTGATAAAAAACCTACAGTTTCAGAAACGGGAGTTAGAAATATATTTATAGTAATTTTGTTATTGATAACATCTTTTATTTTTATAAGTTTTTATTTTGCTTTTCAGGATGTTTTATATCCTCTAATTTATAGCGGTAGTTCTCAGGAAGGTTTAGGAGGACAATACGATATTTTTTCACATATTTTTAGAGCAGAAATATTGATAATTCCATTTTTATTTGTAATTATGGGTTTAGCAATAATGGTTTTAGGAGCCGGACAAGATAAAAATAAGTGAGTTTATTTTTTCATTTCAATAATTTCTGCTTCACCTTCAGATAATTTTGAAATTTCTGATAAAAACTCAGAATAAAGTGCTGCAGGTATTTCAAACGTACCAATCCAACATTCTTCATATTTTTCTTCAATAATTCCGTATTTCTTTTTTATAATACCTAAAATTTTTACTTTATTTATTGGAATTTTTACAATTACTCTTTTTATTTCTATTTTAATAGGATATTTTTTCTTTAGTTCCTTTATTATTTCTTCTGCTTGCTTTTCTACGGGTTTAAAAGGATCAAAATTGTATTTAATATTTTTTATCATCTCTTCTATTCTTTGATACGTGAATGGGGCATTAGTTCTAGGATCTATAGAAATTCTTCTTATATATTCAATTATTTGCTTTCTTTTTTCCTCAACAAGTTTTTTTCTATATTCTGTTGTTATTTGTATTTCACCATTAAGAATTATTTCTTTCGAAATTTCTAATATTTCATCTTTTCCAAAAACTTTTTTTAGAATCTCTGAAGATACTCTTTCTCCTTTTTTAGCATCTTTAAAAATTTCTTGTAGCTTCAGAACTTCTTCGATATTTTTTATTTTTCCTTCTTTAAACATTAATGCTTTTTCTAAATCTACGTATATTTCAAAATTGTATCCCCCTTTACTATAACGCGCTATTACAGTGGAACTCATAATAATTCCTTTACTTTTTCACCTTCAATAATTACTGGTTTTTGACCAATTTTTATATAGCTAACAACAATTCTTTCAAAAGTGAAATTATCTTTTAGATGATTTTTTAATATATTTATTCCTAATTTTATTGCCTTCTCAACTGTAATATTTTCTTCATACTCTTTTTCCAAAATCTGCATTATTTTGTCTTCTCCCTCTCCAATAACTATAGCATAATATTGATAATATATTCCTGAAGGATCCATAGAAAATATTTTTGGCATATCATCGTTATCAATTCCAGCAATAATTATTGAAACTCCAAAAGGTCTTACTCCGCTGTATCTGGTATAATATTGCATTATATTTCCTATTTCTCTAACTAAAGATAATAGATCTATTTTGCTTCCGAAGTTAATTTTATGATTTTGTGCTATTTCTCTGGCAGTATCTAATAAAACTCTTCCATCTGGAATAAATCCAGCAAAAGAAGATATAATATGATCATCAATTATAACTACTTTTTCTATAGAATCACCAACGATTAATTTATTAGGAACTTTTTTATCAGCAACTATTACAATACCGTCCTTAGCTCTAATTCCTATAGCTGTAGATCCAGACCTAGCTGCTTGTTTTGCATATTCTACCTGCAATATTCTTCCTTCTGGAGAAAATATAGTGATTGCTCTGTCATAACCAGCTGCAGGATATGGTACTTCAAATTCCATGAAAAAATACAATATTAAAAATTTTAAAAAGATACATTATATTCTTTTTTAAATTCCTTAATGGTTTTGTAAATTTTTAATACTCTAGCTTTTATTAAATATAGAACAAAAATTAATTTATACAAACACTTTCTGTTTATTGAAATTAGGTCAAATTTATCATTGCTAAATATTATTTTTATTTTTGCTTTAGAAAAGTTAAAAAATCCAAAAAAATAGATGTATTTTTCTTTTATCTTCTCTTCTATATTTGGAATATGTTCTAATAATATATATCTTCTTTTAATTCTATAACTTGGTATCAATTCTACTCTTCTTCTTCTCTGTGCAATTTCTCTTCTATATCTTTTAGTTCTAATTTATCTATTAGTTCTTTATATCTATTTCTAATCGTTACTTCTGTTATTCCTGCTACTTCTGCAATTTCTTTTTGAGTTTTTGAAATTCCATGTTTTACACATGCAATGTAGATTGCAGCAGCAGCTATTCCTGAAGGACCTCTTCCTGCTGTTATATCTAAGTTTTTAGCCTTGTCTACTAGCTCTACTGCCGTTGCAGTAACTTCAGGGGGAAGATTTAATATTGAAGAAAATCTATGAACGTATTCGACAACGTCTATTGGCATTATTTTTATTTTTAATGCATGAATCAAGTGTTTGTAAGTTCTTCCTAATTCCTTTTTATGGATTCCTGAAGCTTTTACAATTTCATCCATTGTTCTAGCTACATCATGCATTCTACATGCTATATAAACACAAGCTGCGATTACAGCTTCTATAGATCTTCCTCTAATTAATCCTTTTTCTACTGCAGTTAAATATAGCTTTAGAGCTGTTTCCTCGGCTTGTCTAGGTAATTGTAAGAAAGAGGACAATCTTTTTAATTCTTGTTGTGCTAATTTTAAGTTTCTTTCATAAGAGCTAGTAGATCTTTGCTGCCATTTTTTTAATTTTCTAGATAATATTCTTTCTTCTATATTTTTGCTTTCCGATTCTCCTATCTCTGTTATTAGAGAGCTAGCTATGTTAGAATATCTTATCGCACTTCCCGTTCTTGATCTTTCAGAATCCTCTCTCTCTTCCATAGTTCTCCATTCTTTTCCTAAATATAGTACAGTATCTAATACATATCCACACTTTGTGCACACTAATTCAGATGTTTTTGGATTGTATATAAATTCTGTATTTCCGCATATAGGACATACTTTTTTTTCATCTTTAACGAGCTTTTGAGCCATCTAAAATTTATAAATTTAATTCTTATAAACTTTAATTTTTAAAGTATTAATTAAAAATAAATTACTTAAAGGTAAAAAAAGCCATTGTAAATATTAATAAAATTTTATCTGACAGATACATATACAAAAGCTCAAAATAGAGTTAATAAGGATTTTGCTAACAGATATGAAGCAAAGACAAGTACCAATATTTTAATATTCAAAAATAGAACTATGATTGATAAAAGATCCAAAATATTTAAAAAATTTACTATGCTAAAAAAATTTTTTAAAGATAATATTAAAAATACAATTGTTTTTATAGAAAATATGTATACTATAGGAAAAATTATTTGAATTTTCCAGAAACAATAGATGGAAAAAATAAAGTCGATTAAATTTAATAGTTTATACATGAAGAATAAATATTTTATATTGTTTCAGCATATTTTCTTAGCCAGACCACACCATATATTATTATTGAAGCCAATAATAAAAGAATTGGATGAATTATTAAAGAAAATATAGATAAGAATAAAAGTGTTATTGTTGAAGCTACTAAAAAGGGTTTTTTGGTCATTAAATAGATATCTCCTATAGATATTCTTAGATACTTATAACCCATTTTAGAGGATATTAGTGGGGTTAAAATTAAACAGAAGGGTATTATAGAAGATACAGTATAGTAAAATAAGAATTTATACGTGTAATATGCAAATCCTACAAAAATGGTTCCGAAGAAAGATAAGTATTTTAATATTGAAAATATGATCCAGACAAATATAGTGCTTAAGAATATTATTTTTGCTTTTTCTGAATAGGTAACTTCGAGATTTTTAGATTTTCCTAATCTCTTGCTTTCAATTACTAAAAAATCTAAAGAGAATAGAATAGGTATTAAAAATCCGGCAGAGAGAAAGCTAAATATCAAAGTTAAAACGTAACTAAGATTTATCCTTTTTTTCTTTTCAACAATTTCTTTTTTTATATGATTGTATGTCTTTATAGATTTTTCTATTTCTAATAGCTTAAAATCTACAAATAAACCATAGTAGGAAGAAACTAAGCTATAAACCAATTTTAATATTGTAAAAGCTACTATTGTATAAACTAGAGAAAATATAAAGTTAGAAATTCCTATAAATATACTATCCCATTTATCAAAGGAAAGAAAGAAGGCAATTATAGCTAGATATAAAATAATTTTTTTGTCTAACATAAATATTTTCTTAAGTTTTTATTTTTATACTTTTATATTGTAAATCAAGAATATGAATATGGACCTAACAGAGATATTAAAATTTAATACTACAGAAGAAATAAAAGTTCCTGATAAAATAATCGATCAAATTATCGGTCAGGATCATGTTTTAGATATAATAAAAAAGGCAGCTAACCAAAGAAGACATTTATTGCTTATTGGAGATCCAGGAACTGGAAAATCTATGGTAGCACAAGCTTTAGCAGAATTAATATCTGAAAATAAGGACTTTGTGAAGAATTTGCAAGATTTTCTAGTTTATCCAAATCCAAAGGATGAATATCAGCCCATTATAGTTACAACACCTGCGGGATATGGTAAGAAAATAGTTGAGGAGATTAGAAAGAGAGAGGAAGAAAAAATAAGAGCATATCAAATATATTATTATATAATTCTAATTATTGCAATTTTAACGCCATGGTATTTTTACAGTATTGGAAATATGATAATGGCAGCAGCTACCTTTATAGGATCTATGATTCTTTTTGCAGGATTGTCTTTTTCTTTTCAAGCTATTCAAAAGCAAATCTATAGAAAAATACCAAAACTATTGATAGATAATTCTGATAAAAAATCTGTTCCCTTTATAGATGCTACAGGGGCTCATGAAGGAATGTTATTTGGAGATGTATTGCACGATCCCTTTCAATCTGGTGGTCTTGAAACTCCAGCTCATCAGAGAGTTATAGCTGGAGCAATACATAAAGCTCATGGAGGTGTTTTGTTTGTAGATGAAATAGGTACATGGAGACCGGAAGTTCAAATAGAATTATTAACAGTACTTCAAGAAAAGAAGTATCCAATATATGGAAGATCAGAAAGAAGTGCCGGATCTATGGTTAGAACAACTCCTGCACCATCTGATTTTGTTCTAGTTGCTGCAGGAAATATAGAAACAATAAAACATCTACATCCAGCTTTAAGATCTAGAATAAGAGGATATGGATATGAAATATTGATGAACTCCGAAATAGAATTTAATGAAGAAAATATTAAAAAATTTGCTCAATTTGTAGCTCAGGAAGTTGGTAAAGATGGAAAAATACCCCATTTTACGAGAGATGCTGTTATAGAAATAATTAAAGAAGCTCAAAGAAGAGCGGGAAGCAAAAGATATCTATCTCTTAGATTAAGAGATTTGGGAGGATTAATAAGATTGGCTGGAGATATAGCAAAAGCAAAGAATAAGAAATATGTGGAAGCAGAGGATGTTTTAGAAGCTAAAAGGGCTGCAGCAACTTTAGAAGAAAAAATAGTTAAGGATTATATCAAAAAAAGAAAAGAATATGAAATAATAAAGATTAGAGGGCATGAAGTTGGAAGAGTTAACGGTTTGGCAGTAATTGGATCTAGATTATTCTATTCAGGTGTAGTTTTACCCTTAGAAGCTGAAGTTGTTCCAGGAAAGGGTAGGGGAAAGATATTTGCCACTGGAAATCTAGGAAAAATAGCTAAAGAAGCTATATTGAATGTTTCTACAGTCGTTAAGAAGTTATATAAGGAAGATCTCAAAAAGTATGATGTTCATGTTCAGTTTTTACAAACTTATGAGGGAGTAGAAGGAGATTCTGCATCTATAGCTGTAGCAACAGCAATAATATCTGCATTAAAAGGATGGAAAATAAGGCAAGATTTAGCAATGACCGGATCTTTATCTATTAGAGGTGAAGTTTTGCCAGTTGGAGGGATTATAGCTAAAGTTGAAGCTGCTGTTGAAGCTGGATTAAATGAAGTTATAATTCCAGAATCGAATAAGGAAGATGTTCCAGACTATTTAATAGATAAAATAAAGATATCTCCAGTAAAAAATATAGAAGAAGTTATAGATATTGCAATAGCCAAATAGGAATTATAAATTGTTAGGCTTTTTTGATAGATACTTTGTAGAATATAGAGGTCTATAGGGATATTTCTTAGTCTTATCTTTTATTTCTTCTATTAAATCATCAATTTTTATTTCTTTCTTTTCTCCGTTTCTTTTTCTTACATTTATTGTTTTATTCGTATATTCTTTTTCTCCTATAACTATAATGTAAGGAATCCATAATTTTTCAGCATCCAAAATTTTTCTTCCTAAAGTTAAATCTCTATCATCGATTTCTACTCTGATATTGTTTTCTTCAAGAATCTTAGAAATCTCTTCAGCATATTCTAAATATTTTTCTGAAATAGGTAAAATTCTAACTTGTACTGGTGAAAGCCATAAAGGCAACTCAGGTTTTTCTTTTTTTAAAGCACCATTAAATACAGCATAAAGATATCTTTCTATGGAACCCAAAATTGCATTATGAATTATTATAACATAATTTTCATTGTTTTTTTCATCTATATATTTTATTCCAAATCTCTTTCCATTTCCAATATCTATTTGTGTTGTTCCAATTTCTCTAACTCTCCTAAGAATATCTATTATATTATATTCTATGTTTACTACCCAGTATCTTTCTTCTGCAGGAGGATATATACATACTAAAACAGGTTTATTTACATCAATAACAATATCTTTTATTAACCATTTGTAATTTTCATAAAATTCTGGTGATCCGAAGTTAATTAATAGCTCATAATCGTTATTTATTTTTTTAATTTCTTCCATTATTTTTTTATGCATGTAGAAGAAAAGATTTTTTGCTTCTTCTATGTTTTTACAAAATATATGAAGATCTGGCATAGTGAATTTTCTTAATCTGAATCCTAAAAGAAGTTCTCCTGGCTTTTCGAATCTATAAGAATCTGCTATCTCTAGCATACCAAATGGAAGATTTTTCTGAGAGAGTATTACATCTTTAGCTATAGAAAATTGTTGAAAACATGCAGCATATCTTAGAACAAAGTTAGATTTATCTGTTTCAACTTCATACATCCTTTCTCCAAATAATTTTGCATGTTTAGAAACTGGTCCCTCTTTTAAATCAAACATATTTGTTCCTTTAACTATATATATTGGAATATCCAAATTTTTAGATATTTCAATGGCGTAATCTGCTACTAAATCTGTTAATAGAGCGGCATATGGCTTATATCTCATATGTCCATAATCAGAATAAGGTTCCCACTCGAATCCAAACTTTTCTAAAGATTCTCTTATAATATTTTCATGAGATTCTAAATATTCTTTTCCTAATGCTTCTTTTTCTATTAATATTTTGAAATCTTCGCTAAAGCTATTTTTATCTATTTTTAAATTTCCGTTTATGTCTTTTGAACATATATCATTAATATTTTGTAAATTGGATATAGCATCAGGCCATTTCATTATTTCTAATTTGTCATCTAAGTCTTTTGTTATAAGATATTCTCTACCATCTGGATATACTATTAGAAATCTCTTTTTTAGCTTTTTTTCTTCAATTTCCTTCTTTTTTTCTTCTTTAATCTTAATTACAACATAATCATTCTCTCTCTGAACCACATATGTGCTATCTAAAAATTTTAAAATATCTAAGAGATATTCTGAAACATCTATATCTTTATAAAGTTGTCTAGATAATTCTGAAAGGGGATGACCCTTTATTTTTATTTCGAAAGATTTATACCATCCAAATGGTATTCTATAAACATCGTAGCCTTTTTCTTTTAATTTTTCTTCTAAATTTCTTAATAGTTTTAAACTTTCTTCAGGATTTTTTGGAAATGCTGTTAAGTGAACATAAGGATATAAAACAATTTTATTGACCTTTAATTTTTTTGAAACATTAACTATCTCATCAACAGATTTTGCAGTAGTGTTTAGATTATCGTATTTTTCTATAGAGATAAAGCAAACAAGGCAGTCTTCTATATTTATTTCTTTATCTACTATTTCCTCGGCTTCCTCAATTGCTTTTTTATTTATATAAACTTTTATATAGTCAGAGTGAAGAAAAAGTATTTTCATTAATAAGGATTTTAGGAAAGTTTATATAAAATTAACATTTAAAATTCTTTTTTAATTTATAATGGATCTATGGAAATAAAAATAATTGAAAGAAATGAAAATAAAATTCTAGATAGAGATGAAATATATGCTATAATAGAACACAAAAATGAGGCTACTCCGAAAAGAGAAGATATAAAGAAGAAGATAGCGGCAATGATTGGAGCGGATGAAAATCTCGTGGTTATAAAAAAAATATTGAGTTTTTATAACCAACAAAAATCTAGAGTTTGGGTAAATGTTTATAGAGATAGAAATTCTATGATAAAGCTTGAGCCAAAATATATTTTAAAAAGAAACAAATTAATTGAATAATGGCAAAAAAGCAGGAAAAAGCATATGTAACAAAATATTATAAAATAGACGAAAATAAAGTAATAAAATTGAAAAAAATATGTCCAAATTGCTCTGTATACATGGCAGAACATAAAGATAGATACCACTGTGGAAATTGCGGATACACAGAATTTAAAGCAAAATAAGATAAAAGTACTAAAAGGTTTTAGAGCTTATATTGGTGTAATGTTTAAATTTTTAAAGGAGGGAGAGATTTATGTTTTAGATACAGGAAGAGAAATAGAAGATATAATACATACGTTTTTTTGTTTTAATAAAATAGATATATTTTTATTAAATGAAAAATTAGAGATAATAGATTATTACAAAAATGTTCCACCTTTTAGAATAATAATTCCCAAGAGAAAATTTAGATATGTTGTTGAGGGATTAAATTTAAATGAAAAAATAATCAGGGAGGAGGTGCGATCATCATTAGTCAGATCTTAATTTTTCTTCATATTAAAATAATCTAATATTGTCTGTTTTTTAGTTTTTGTATCCTTTTTTATTATATCTCTAATTTTTTCAAAATCGCTTTCAAACAATGATTTCCAATTAGCATGATAAAGAACCGCTGCAGGATGTAAAGTAGGTATTATGTAAGTATCTTTATTCCATTTATTTATTACATATATTTTTCCCCTTTCTTTCATTATATTTGTAAAATTTAAACCGAAATACTCCATAATAAATTTTGTTGAATGTCTTCCTAAAGTTACTATTAAATTTGGCTTAATTTCTTCAATTTGTTTGATTAGCCATTCTGAACAATTTTTTATTTCTTCTTCTTTGGGATCTCTATTTTTTGGTGGTCTACATTTTATTAAATTTGTTATATATATTTCTTCTCTTTTTATACCTAGAATTTTCTCTATTTGTTCTGTTAAATATTTTCCAGCTTTTCCGACGAATGGCCTACCCTGTTTATCTTCTTCTGATCCTGGAGCTTCTCCAATAAAAATTATCTTATTTTCTGGATTTCCTTCTCCAGGAACGTAATTTATTTTTGAAAGATGTAAAGGACATTTTTTACAGCTCTTTATTTGATTTGCAATCTCTTCAATTTTTTCTTTTATGTGCATTTAAATATATTACCTAAAATAATAATTTAATGTTTGCCCATGCTGAAGGAAATTTTGAGAAATCTAAATGGGTTATTGTTGGTATTCCATCTGAGATTGGAAGTTTGTCTCCAATGAAAGATTATTTAAAAGCCCCTGATGCAATTAGAGAAGCTTCTTATCGAATTTTTTCGACAATTTTTGGTAATATAAATACTAAAGAAATTTTTGATTACGGAGATCTTGATTTAGAAGATATAAAAGATTTAGAAGAAGTATATAAAAAAATATACCAAGAATTAGATAAAATATATTCAAAAGAAAAGAAATATGTCTTTTTAGGTGGGGATCATTCTATAACATATCCTATACTAAAATTAATAAGAAAAAATTGGGATGAATTTTATTTATTATTTTTTGATGCACATCCCGATATACATCCAGATCCATATGTAAATTATCAAAGTTTCATATATTATCTAATAAAAGAAGAATATATTAAGCCAGAAAACATAATAATGGTCGGTATATCAAATCTTTCTTTTGAAGAAAAAGAAATTTTAAAAAATTGGAATATAAAATATTATAGTCCTTTTGATTTGTGGGATAATATTAATCAAGTATCCAGAGAAATTGCAGATTCATTGAAAAATAAGAACTTATATATATCTTTAGATTTAGATGTTTTTGATTGTGGATGTGGACATTGGGTTGAACCTTTTGGAATAAGACCATATCATTATTTCAAAATAATAAAAAATCTAGATTCAAATGTAATAGGATTTGATATTGTAGAATTATATTCGAATGAATTTTGCGAAAATTTGTCAGCTAAAATTATTTTAGAAACTATTTCTATTATCAATAGCAAAAAAAATTTATAAAATTTATTTTTTAGTTTAATTTGAATGATAATGTTTTATACTCACATTTTTCTAGTTAGCATAGGTTATATAATTTCTTTTATTTTGGCAAGTTTTATAGGACCTAAGATTGCAAATAGGTTATCTGGAAAAATATCTTTATACTTTTCGATGATTTTACTTCCTATAGTAATTTTATCTACGTTTTCTTTATCTATATCTTTAGCTTTTTACTTTTTAGGAATTGATTTGCTATATATATTTCCTTTAATTTTAATTTATTCTTTATTTGTTAATATTCTAATTTACATTATATCTCCTTTGATTATAGATAGATCTTTTTCTGCTAGAAAAGACGAAAATTTACAGAGAATAGTTGATAGAGTAAAGGAAAAATTAGGATATAAAGGAAAAATAAATGCGGTAGTTGTAAAAGGTCCTCCAAATGCATTTGCATATGGAAACATATTTTTTGGTAAGCGTGTAGCTGTTACAGAATCTTTAATGAGAATCTTAGATGAAAATGAGTTAGAAGCTGTAATAGGTCATGAAATAGGACATCATAAACACAAAGATTCCTTATTAATGATGTTATTTAATCTTTTACCAACTATAATTTATTATTTGGGAGTAATAATGATTAGATCTTCTATATTTAGCAGATACGAAAAAAATAGAAAATTTTTATTTGTTATTTTTGGAATATTCTTAGTAGTTATTTCATTCTTGGTTCAAATATTAATTTTTGCTTTTAGTAGATTAAGAGAGTATTTTGCTGATTATATTGGGAGTAGAGCATCTTCAAAACTAAGTATGCAAAAAGCATTAGTTAAGATTTACATGTATTACAACCAATATAAAGGTGACAATATTGTTAAAATTAGAGATAGTCCAATGAGAATTCTGTTTATATATGCTTTAGCAAATCCCTTTATAAACGTAAGTGAAGAAGACATCGAAAGAATAAAACAAAATAAAGAATCTGCTCCTTTTGAAATCTTTCAAACTCATCCTCCAATACCAAAAAGATTGAAATTTTTGGATACAATTAAACAAATTTTTTAAAAATAATTTTTATTTCTTTTTCTAATTTTAATTGTTCTATTATTCTTCTATCAATATCTTTAGCGGCCTTATCAGCATTTATAGCTACAGTTCTATTATCTATATAGTTGCTTTTTCTTATTACAAAAGATTTATCATCTTTAAAAGTTAAATTTTTTGATCCCTTAGCAATAATTCTATCTTTCAAATTTTCGCATTCTATTTCTATAATTACTTTATTTTCATTCTTTAAATATTCTTTTAACCACTCGGGAAATTCAGATGCAGAAAAATTTGAACTTATTCCAATAATACAATCTCCCCTATCTGTTAAATAATTCTCTTTTGTTACTTCTAGAGTAGATCTATGCTTTGCAGAGATTAATCTATGACCTCTAGCAATTACTGTGAATATCATTTAAATATTCTAAAATAGCTTTGGCTATATTTTTCTTTGTATATTTTTCAAAACCCTCAAATCTAAATATAACATGCAAATCTACAATATATTTAAAGTTATTTTTGATTAGAACATCAAAAGCAAAAATTTCCATATCAAATATTTTAGATAACTTTTTTGATATATCTAAAATCTCATTATCAAGTTTATATTCTACTCCATATCCTCCCTGAGCTATATTTGCTTTGAAAGAATTAGGATTTATTCTTTCCATTCCGCCTATTGGTTTACCTACAGTTATAATTCTTATATCTTTTTCATATGGTATAAATTCTTGAAATACTATATATTTTAACTTTCTTTTATTATTTTTTACGAATTTTTCTAGTTGTTCTTTATTTTCTATTAAATAAACACCCAATCCTCTATGTATAAAATCAAATTTAGCAAGCATGGGAAATTCTAAGCTTAATAATTCTTCAATCTGATTTTCATCATAAATTTTCATAATTTTTGGAGTTCTTATTTTATTTTTAATTAAATAATAATAAAACATCGTTTTTCTCATTAATCTATAGTTCTTAAAGATTTTATTTACTATTCTAACTCCATGAACTTCTAAAAAATCTATTAACATCTCTATATTAGCAATGCCAGCTTTTCCTATGCTTCTATAGAAATAAAAAACTTTAGTATCTTTAAAATCTTCTAATTTTGGTGGATAAGTCAATTTTAGAGCATTCTTAATTTCTAGGTTATCAAAATTTTTTGCTTCTTCTAATAGTCTTTTATTTTCATATTCATTTTCATTTCCAGCATAAAGTACGGTTATCATATTTTAACAATCCCTAGAAATATTAATAAGTTTTTTTTAATTAAAATTTAAATGTCTAAGAAGAAAACTTCTAAAAAAGCAAAAATTTCTAAAGAAAAAAAGTTTAGAAGTTTAGAAGAAATAGATATAACGCAGCATGAGTTGGTACCTAAACATGAAATTTTATCTGAAGAAGAAAAAAAACAACTTTTAGAAAAATATCAAATAAAATTAGAAGATTTGCCAAGAATAAATATAAGAGATCCGGCAATAGCTAAATTAAAAGCAAAGCCAGGAGATGTGGTAAGAATAATAAGAAAAGATCCAATATCTGGAGAAACTATCTATTATCGTGTTGTTGTTGAAGAATAGCTTTTAAGTATTACTCAAATATATTAAAAAATGTCCATATCTGATAAGTATCTTCTTATATACAAATATTACGAGGAAAGTAACATACTTGAAACTTTAATAAAATCTTTCAATTATTTTGCCGATGTAGAAATGACTAAAATTGTTAGGGAAATAGGAGAAGTTTCTCCAAGAATTACGCAACCAGGTATAACAGAAATAAGATTTAAGTTCGAAAGAGCATGGCTAGGAAAGGCAGATTACGTAGAAAAAGAAGGGATAGCCAGAATTATATATCCAAATGAAGCTAGAATAAGAAATATAACTTATTCTGGTCCCGTATATGTAGAATTTGAAGTTTATGAAGATAAATCTTCGAGAGGAAGATATACAGTAAATATTGGTAGACTTCCAATAATGGTTAAATCAAAGTATTGCAATACCTATGGTTTATCTGAAGAAGAATTAATAAAAGTTGGAGAGGATCCGAAAGATTTTGGTGGATATTTTATAATAAATGGAACTGAAAGAGTTTTAGTTTTATCAGAAGAGCTATCAACAAATAGATTTTATGTTCAATTAGAATCTTTGCCTTTAAAAGCTAGAGGATTCTTGCTTTCAGAATCTATAACTGCCCAATATCCACATATTATAGAATTAACCAAAGATGGAATTTTGTATTTAAACTTTGAGAGATATAGAAAAGTTCCTCTTATATTGATTATAAAAGCATTAGGTTTGGAAAAAGATGCAGAAATTGCAAAGTTTATAAATGAGGAAGATGATTTTGAAGAAACCTATATAAATTTGTTGGAATTTTCAGATGTAAAAAGTTCTAGAGATGCTTTATTAAGGCTTGCAACATTCCTTAGATTGACTGGATCAGACGAAATAAAAATTGAAAAAATGAAAGGAATATTAAATACTAAACTTCTTCCTAATGTAGGAATAGATCAATCTTATAATATTCTAAAAGCCTATAATCTATGTAAAATGGCTAGGAAAATTTTGCTCTTAGTTCACGGAAAAATAGAAGAAGATGTTAAAGATCATTTTATGAACAAAATTGTAAGAACCCCTGGCGAACTTTTGAGAGAATTATTTAGAGTTGTAATAAGAACAGTTATAAATGATGCTTTGTATCAATATGATAGATTAGTTAGAAGAGGAAAAATACCTTCATATGTATCTATATTTAGATCTAAAATATTTACGGAAAGATTTGAATCTGCAATGGGAACCGGTGTATGGACAAGAGAAAGAGTTGGAGTTTCTCAAGCTTTAGATAGAGTAAATAAATTAGCTGTTTTATCTCATCTAACTAGAGTTTGGTCTTCCATAGAAGAAGAAGCAGAACTTTTAGAAGCTAGAATGGTTCATGGAACTCATTGGGGAAGATTAGATCCAATTGAAACTCCAGAATCAAAAACTACAGGTCTAAGGAAAAATCTAACTTTATTGTCAAAGATAAGTTTTGAAGAATTGGATAGAGATGAGTTAGTTGAAGCTTTAAAAAGGATTGGTCTAAAATCTGTTAAATAAAATGGTCGTAGAGGTATACATAGATTCCGTATTTGTTGGATATGTAGATGATCCTGAAGATTTTGTAAGTAGATTCAAAGAGCTAAGAGCAAAAGGACAAATACCAAAATTTGCAAATATCTATTATGACGACGAAAAGAATATAATTGAAATAAATACTAGGAAAGGAAGAATACTCAGACCTTTAATAGTTGTAAAAAATGGAAAGCCGCTTTTAACAGAAGAACACATAGAAAAACTCAAGAAAGGAGAAATAAAATGGTCTGATCTGGAAAAAGAAGGAATTATAGAGTGGGTAGATTCGGCAGAAGAAGAAAATATATATGTAGCGTTAAGACCGGAGGAAGTAACTGAAAAACATACGCATCTTGAAATTTCTCCATTGGTAATATTTGGAGTTTTAACTTCTCTGGCTCCATATTCAAATCATAATCAATCCGCAAGACTTAATAGAGGTATAAGAACTCAAAAACAAGCCCATTCTGTTTATTTGGTTAACTTTTGGCAAAGATATGACACAGATTTATCTGTGGCTTACTATCCACAACAACCTATTGTTAGAACATTTTCGCATGAAATCTTTAAAGACGCAAATATCATTGGACAGAATGTTGTAATAGCTATCATGACTCAAGAAGGTTATAACATGGATGATGCTATAATATTTAACAGAGCTTCAATAGAGAGAGGACTATATAGATCATCATATTTTAGAACTTATGAAATAGAAAGATTGAGATATCCTGGTGGACTCCAAGATGAAATTACAATTCCAGATCCAGATACGTACTTATATAAAGGTAGAGAAAAATATAAACTGCTAGAAGAAGATGGAATTGTTTATTTAGAAGCTTTTGCAGATGAATATGATGTTTTGGTTGGTAAGGTTTCTCCTCCAAAATTCTTAAGTTTATCATCAGAATTTTCAGCTCCGACTATGGTAAAAAAAGATACATCTTTGATGGTAAGATTTGAAGAAAAAGGATATGTAGATAGTATAGTTGTAACAGAAGCTCCTTCAGGAAACATGTTAATAAAAATAAGATTAAGAGATATTAGAATTCCTGAACTAGGCGATAAATTTTCTGTTAGACATGGACAAAAAGGAGTTATTGGTATGATAGTTGACGAATCGGATATGCCTTGGACTTCTTCCGGATTAAAGCCAGATATTATATTTTCTCCTTTCGGTATTCCTGCGAGAATGACTATTGGTTTATTGTTAGAATTGTTAGCAGGTAAAGTTGGTGCTTTATCCGGAAGATATGTAGATGGAACTCCATGGTATGGAGAAAAAGAAGAGGATTTGAGAAAAGCTCTTTTAGAATTAGGTTTCATGGAAAGTGGGGAAGAAACAATGTATAATCCTTTAACAGGAGAAGAATTCAAAGTAAAAATATACATAGGTTCTGTTTATTATCTAAGATTAAAGTTTATGGCAGCAAATAAATTACATGCAAGAGCATTAGGACCAGTTACATTGTTAACAAGACAACCGACAGAAGGTAAATCAAAAGAAGGTGGATTAAGATATGGAGAAATGGAAAGTGAAGTTCTAGCAGCACATGGAGCTGCTTTATTATTGAGAGAAGCAATGTCTTCAGATGATACTACAGTACCTATATGTGAAACATGCGGCTCAATTGCTGTGGAAGATGATATTAAACATAGATTGTATTGTCCTCTTTGTGGTGAAACAGAAAAAATATCTAAAATTAAAATTTCTTATGCTTTTCTCTTATTAATGAGGCAATTAATTAGTATTGGAATATGGCCAAGGTTTAAGCTAAAATATAAATTTGAAAAATGACGGAGATACATCTTAAAAAATTACATTCAATATTTTATTCACTTTTAAGTCCAGATATGATAAGAAAAATTGCTACAGTTAAGATAATAGTCCCAGAGTTATATGATGAAGATGGAACTTTAGTAAGAGGAGGCCTAATGGATCTAAGAATGGGAGTAATAGAGCCAGGATTAGTATGTGAGACGTGTGGAAAAACAGCTGGAAAATGTCCAGGACATTTTGGTTACATAGAGTTAGCTAAACCTGTATTTCACATTCTTTTTATACCTATGATAAAAGAACTCTTATCTGCTGTATGTATCAATTGCGGAAGAGTAAAATTGACGAATGAAGAAACAGAAAAGATAAAGGTAAGAATAGAAAGATTAAGAAAACAAAAGAGATGGACAAGACTATATAAACTTATTAAGAGATATGTCTATTCTAAAGCTAAAAAGAGAAATACTTGTCCTCATTGTAAATATAATAATCCTAAAATAGAATTTAAAAAACCATACTTCTTTTATGTTGAGGAAGGAGAAACAAAAAGAATTATGTATCCTTCCGAAGTTAGATCTATATTTGAGAAAATACCGGATGAAGATCTACCGCTTTTAGGTTTTCATCCTACTTATGCCAGACCAGAATGGATGATATTAACTGTTTTGCCAGTTCCTCCAGTTACAATTAGACCTTCTATTGTTTTGGAAGGGGGAGAAAGAGCAGAAGATGATTTGACACATAAATTAGTAGATATTGTAAGAATAAATCAAAGATTGAAAGAAGCAATAACTACCGGATCTCTACAAATGATAATAGATTATCATTATAATTTGTTACAATATCATGTTGCTACATACATAAATAATAATGTTGCTGGCTTGCCAAAAGCAATGCATAGGTCAGGTAAACCAATAAAATCTATAGTAGAGAGAATTGTTGGAAAATATGGTATAATTAGATATAATCTATTAGGAAAAAGAATCAATTATAGTGCTAGAGCAGTAATTTCTCCGGATCCAAAAATTAAAATGAATGAAGTTGGAGTACCTTATGAAGTTGCTAAAGTTTTAACTATACCTGAAAGAGTTACAGAATATAATGTTGAATGGTTGAAAAAATTAGTTTTGAATGGTCCTAATAAGTATCCGGGTGCCAATTATGTAAGAAATCCGGAGGGAAAGAAAATATCTATAACTGAGGAAAATAAAGAAACTTTAGCTTCTATGTTAGAACCTGGCTGGATTGTTGAAAGACATCTTTTAGATGGAGATATTGCTGTGTTTGGAAGATATCCATCTTTACATAGAATCTCTTGGCAAGGACATTATATAAAGGTTATTGATGGAAAAACGTTTAGATTACATCCAGGAGTCTGTACACCATATAATGCTGATTTTGACGGAGATGAAATGAATATCTTTATTCCACAGGGAGAAGAAGCTAGAGCCGAAGCAGAATTACTTTTAGAACTTTCTAATCATGTTGTAACTCCAAGATATGGAGAATTTATAATAGGTGGCGTCCAAGAAGTAATAACTGGAATATATTTATTAACCTCAGATGATACAAAATTACCTTTTGGTCTTGCAGGACAGCTTATTTACATGTCTGGTGCAGATGAAAATGATATTAAGAGATACGAAGAATTCTTGGAGAGAGCTAAGAAGGAAAAAAGAGATTATTTAACTGGAAAAGAAATATTTTCAGTATTTTTACCAAAAGATTTATTCTTAAAAATAAAAGATGTTTCAATAATTGATGGAGAATTGAAATCTGGAATAATATCTTCAGATTTAATAAAATCTGGAAGCGGAAAATTATTCTTATATATTCATAATAACTATGGAAAAGAATTAGCCTTGAAAATTATGGAAAAGATATTTATGTTAGGAGTTTATTATCAGTATTTTTATGGTATTACTTCTGGAATCGCAGATTATGATATTCCAAAAGAAGCTAGGAAAGAGATTCAAGAAATAATACAGAAAACAAAAGAAAAAATAGATGAATTATATGAAAAATATAAGAGGGGAGAATTAGAGAGAATTGTTGGAAAAACTTTAAGAGATGTTTATATTGACTTAGCTCAAAAAGAAATTGCTGATAGCTTAACAACCATGAGTTCGGTTTTAAGAAAATACATTAGAAAAGATACGGGAACTTATATGATGGCGGCTACTGGTGCTAGAGGAAAGCAAACTGATGTTGTCAATATTTTAGGTTCTCTTGGTACACAAGCATTTAGAGGAAGATTAATAGAATTTGGATATAGAGGAAGAAACTTCTCAATATTTGAAAGAGATTATGATCATCCAATTGTAAAAGGATGGGTTATATCTAGTTATTCTAAGGGTTTAGAACCATGGGAAATGGTTTTCCATGCAATTCCAGGAAGAGATGCTCTTATGGATATGTCAATTAGAACAGCAAAATCAGGATATTTGTATAGAAGGTTAGCTCATAGCTTGTATGAATTGGTTGTTTGGGATGATTATACAGTTAGAGATTCATCTGGAAGAATAATTCAGTTTGTTTATGGTGGTGATGGAATGTTTCCACAAAAAACAGAATCTGGAACTATAGATTTACACTTTATATTGAATGAAGCGATAAAAAAACAAAATTTAAAAGGCCAAAATGAAAATAATAAAAATGAAAATGGATCTTCCAAAAAGAATAAAAGAAGAAGCAGAAAAAATAAGTAAAGATTTACCTCAAGAATTAAAAGAAAAATTTTTTGAAGAATTAAAAGAAGTATATTTAAAAAAATTAGTAGATGTTGGTGAACCGGTAGGTTTGGTAGCAGCACAGTCAATTTCTGAACCAACAACACAGTTGATTTTAAGATCTTTCCACTATGTAGGTATGAGAGAATTTCAAATAGCTTTAGGATTACCTAGATTGCTAGAAATAATGGATGCTAGAAAAAGAATAAAAAATAAATATATGAAAATACACCTTTTAGACAAATACAAAAATGATTTAGAAACAGCAAAGAAAGTTGTTAAAAAAATAATTGAAATAAAGGTCGAGGATGTAATTGACAATTTAGAATTTTATATATTAAATAATAAGATAGTCATTCATTTGGATAAAGAGGTTCTAAAAGAATATGATCTAGATTTCCAAACAGTTTTTAATATTTTAAAAAAGAGATTAAAAAAGTATAATGTAGAAAAAAGAGGAGAATATAGTATTGAAATTACGGCTTCAGGATTAAAACCTAGAGAATTATATGTTTTAAAAGAAAATATAAAGAAAATACACCTTTCCGGAATAAAAGGAATAAAAGAAGCAATAGCTAAAAAGGAAGGAGACGAATATGTTATATATGCAATGGGATCTAATTTTTTGGAAGTTATGAAGCTTCCAGAAGTTGATTATAGGAGAGTATATACAAACGACATACATGAAATAGTAAAGATTTTAGGTATTGAAGCTGCTAGAAAGTTAATTTTCGATGAGATGGTCAAGATATTCGAAAACTATGGTCTTAGAGTGGATTATAGACATTTTTCTTTGGTAGCAGACATTTTAACTTGGTATGGAGAATTTTTGGGAATAACAAGATATGGAATTACTGCAGAAAAAGCCAGTACTTTATCTAAAGCAGCTTTTGAAATACCAATACAAAATTTCATGATAGCAGCAACTCTTGGAGTAGAAGATAAGATTTCATCTTCTGTAGATAATTTGTTAACAAACCAAATAATAACCTTAGGTACAGGATTATTTGAAGTATACTATAGAAAGAAAGAAAAATAAACTTAACCCTAATATTTTAAATAAATGAATATAGTCGATGAATTAAGAAGTTATGATAAAAGTAAGTTAATATTGGGTGCTAAGAGGACATTAAAGTATATAAAGCTGAATAAAGTTTCTAAAGTCTATATAGCAAGTAATACCCCTGAAGAAATAGTATCGGATATAGAATATTATTCAAAATTATCTAATACCGAAATAAAAAAATTAGATTTAACAAACGAAGAACTAAGAGTTATTTTAAAAAAGCCATTTAAAATTTCTGTTGTAAGTATATTAAAATAATGGCTAATGGTTTATTTGCTGCAAAAAAATTAAGAATTAAAAGAAAAAAGTTTAGATGGAGTAAGAAGGAATGGAAAAAGAGAATGCTTAGATTAAAAGAAAAATACGATCCTTTAGAAGGTGCTCCAATGGCGTCAGGAATTGTATTAGAGAAGGTACAAATAGAAAAAAGACAGCCCTATTCCGGTATGATAAAATGTGTAAAAGTTCAATTAAAGAAAAATGGAAAAATAGTTACGGCATTTGCTCCGAGAGATAAAGCTATAAAATATATTGATGAGCATGACGAAGTTTTAATAGTTGGAATTGGAGGTCCAAAAGGAAGAACAATAGGTTCTATACCAGGAGTAAGATACAAGGTAGTTCTTGTTAATAATCAGCCGTTAGAATTATTAAGATTAGGTAAAATAGAAAAAGCTAGAAGGTAACCCCTTTTTTATTTTTACCTACTTATAGTAAAGAATATACATAGAAAATAAAAACTTTATTTTAATTAATATTTAATGGAGGAAGTAGAACTATTCAGTATTTCTCTTTTACGGTCTTTTGCAGAGTTTGCAATTTTGATAGCAATAGGAGCAATAGTAGCTTTTTTGATTGGAAGATTAGTGAATTTAATCTTTGATAGAACAATAGAAAAAGCTATAGATAAAACAGGTTTGGGAAAGGAATTAAGAGCAATAGGATTAGATTTTTCAGATGTAATGGGCATTTTTGTTGGAGCAATAATATTTCTGTTATTCTTGCAATTAGGATTGTTTAAATTGCCGACACTGGGTGGATTATGGCAATTATTATTACTAGGTGTTGGATATGCAATAAATATTGTAATAGCATTAGCATTTATAACAGCAGGTTTATTATTCGTCGTGTGGTTTATTGAATATGTAGAAAAATTCGTGAAAAGGTATAGAGAGGATATTTCTATTTTGGTAAAAATGGTATTGGGAGTAGGTTTATTATGGAGTGTAATAGCTTTTGCTCTACAAATTTTAGGATTACAATATACAGTATTTCAAGATTTGTTATTAGGTTTTGTTATAATGTCTTTTGGAACTATTGTAATTGATTTGATATTTTCCAAGATAGAAGAAGCAGAAAATCTAAAGCCATATATGATGTACTTCCTATATTCAATATTTGTATTAATTGCTATTAGTGCAATATTCAGAGTTTACATAACAGAAAGCATATTAAATATCTTTGCTTATGGTTTTGTAGCCTTATTTATATTGGCACTGTTACCATCAGTAATCAAGGCAGTAAAATAGGCTCACTAATTTTTAAATTTTTTATAAATAAATTTTTCTAGATGATAGACCTAAAAGATATTATGTTTTTTGGAAGATGGAAGTATGATATTGAAATAGAAGATGAAAGTTTAAAGCAAGCAATGAATTTGAAACCATATATAATTCCAAAGACTAATGGTAGGCATCAAAAAAAGAGATTTGGAGTTTTTAATATACCAATAATTGAAAGATTAATAGGAAGATTGATGACACCTGGCCATATGGGAAAGAAGCATAAATTTACATCCTATAGAGCATCCGGAAAATATTATAAATGTCTAAAAATTGTTTTAAGAGCTTTTGAAATTATAGAAAAAGAAACTAAACAAAATCCGATAAAAGTTTTGGTTAAAGCTATAGAAAATGCTGCTCCAAGAGAAGAAATAACAACCATAGAAATGGGTGGTGCTAGATATCCTAAAGCTGTGGATATTTCTCCTAAAAGAAGAGTAGATTTAGCAATAAGATTTATTGTTCAAGGAGCATATCATAGATCTAGAAATAAAGGCAAAATGTATGAAGCTTTAGCTAAAGAAATAATTGCTGCATATAAAAATTCAGTAGAATCTTTTGCAATAAATAAAAAATTAGAATTAGAAAGATTAGCTTCTTCTTCTAGATGATAAGAAAAGCTATAGCAAAGGGTTTTTATTTTTTTAAAAAAGATTTTTTGGAAAAAGATATAGAGAATTGTTTTTTAGATCCTTTTGGACCGAGATACATTCCTAAAAATATAAAGAAAAGTAAAAATTTAGTTGCTGGAATAGTACCTCATGCTGGATATGTCTATTCTGGCCCCGCAGCCGCATTTTTATATAAAGAATTATATGAAAATTGGGATTTTGATACAATAGTTATAATAGGAACAAATCATACGGGTTATGGTAGTGAATATTCATCTTTGGTTAGTATGGATTGGGAAACTCCCTTAGGAATTGTTAAAACGGATAAAGAATTTGGTAAAGAACTTATAAATACTTTTGATGTTTTTGAAGATGAATTAGCCCATTTATACGAACATTCTATAGAAGTTCAATTACCTTTTTTGCAATATTTTTTTAAGGATAATTTTAAAATAGTCCCAATAGTTGTTAGGGATGAAAATTTAGATAGAATAAGAAAATTTGTTAAAGTTTTAGATGATATAGCTAAAAAACTTAATAGAAAAATATTTGTTTTAATATCTTCAGATTTTACGCATCATGGTAAGTACTATGATTACTATATTTTTGAGGAAAATATTTCTGAAAATGTTAGAAAGCTAGATATGAAATATATAGAAAAAATTCTTTCTCTGGATTCAGAAGGATTTTTAAAGACAATTTATGAAAATAAAGGTACAGTTTGTGGATATTCACCAATACTTATATTTATAGAATATACTAAACTTAAAAATGGTAAAGTAGAGCTTTTGAAATATTATAATTCTGGAGAAAAAACTGGAGAAGAAGATTTTGTAGTTGGTTACGCTTCTATAATATCTTATTTATAATATTACTTCTTCTATTTCTCCTTCTGGAGATTTTTCCTTAAATATTTGTGAAGTAAATTTGTATATTTTTACTGGCATAGTTAGCCAAGCATTTGGAGGTAAACCAGCTTTTATACAAGTATAATTAAGGAATTCAATTTCATTCCATTTTTCTTCAACTGGAACTTCCGGCAATAATAATCCACTAAACATTCCATATTTAACTATTAATCCATCTCTTCCAATTTTTATATTTTTTACATAATCTTCAGGATTATCTACTTTAATTAATTCAGGTTCACTTAAAATGTTAATTTCTATTATTACTTCTTTTAATTCTTCTAATTTTAGAGGTTCAAATCTTGGATCTTCTGTAGCTGCAGAAATAGCAGATAAAACTAAAGCTTTCCATAAAGGATATATAGGATAAGGGAAACCGATACATCCTCTCAGTTCATTATTTTTATATTTTTTTATAGTAGTAAATATGCCTCTTTTTTCACTATATTTTTTTATTTCTTCTGGAAATATAGTTTTTCCAGTTTTTAAATAATTTTCGATTACTTTTCTAGCAGTTTTAACAAATATTTTTCCATCTTCTAAACTATACATACTTTTTAAATGTAAAAATTATTTATAAAGTATGGTTTGGTTTGTTGGAAGAAAAAGAAGAAGATGGGATATAGACGATATATTTGATTATATAGATATGCAAATATTTAGGATGTTTGATATATTTAGAAAAGGATTCAAAGATTTTTGGTATGAGGGATATCCAGAATTTTTAGGAGAATATAATTTAATTGAAGATGAAGATAGATATATAATAGAAATTGGATTGCCAGGTGTTGATAAAAAGGATATAGATATAGAAGTAAGAGATAGCCATTTAATAATATCTGTCAGAAAAAAGGCTAAAGAAGAAAGAAAAGAAGAAGGATTTTATATTAGCAAGAGATATTATTCTGGTTTTAGAAAAGTAATTCCGCTTCCTCCGGATGCAGATACAGATAAAATTAAAGCAAAGTACGAAAACGGAATATTAAGGATTGAAATAGAAAGAATTCCGTCTGGAGGAAAGAAAATAAATTTGGATTAATTTTTTTTATTTTTTTATGATTATAGATGATATCTTAAATGGAGCAATAAATCGTATCAAAAAAATAAAAGATAAAAATTATAAAATTCAATCTTTAAGGAGGTATGATTCTTTAAGAGATTATTTAGATTATAAAATTTTAGAGTTAATTAATCTATTTCCGAAAAAAAATACAAATAAATTTTATTTAGAGCTTTTAGATCTATATATTCCTATTGAAAAAGTTTTTGAGACAAAAAGAAGATTAATTTTCATAAGAAAAAAAATTAATGAATTTTATAGAGATTACAAGTTAAAAGTAAAAGTATATAAAAATAAAGAAGACATTAAAAAAGTAAATAAAGAATTTTATGGAAGAGTATTTAGTTTATTAAAAAGAAACAAAAAATATTTCAATATTGTAGAAGCAATTAAAGAATTTTATAGAAACATGCCAAGAATAAAAGATTTGCCAACAGTTGTTATTACTGGATTACCAAATGTTGGAAAAAGTACTCTATTAAAAAAATTAACTGGTTCTGAGCCAGAAATAAG
>JAVYNJ010000002.1:0-46817 GCA_038735675.1 Nanopusillaceae archaeon
GATAGATTTCTTGATATTTATAATATATTGGTAAAGATACATTAGATAAGCCGTAAAGTATTCTTAAAAGATTTAATTTTTCAGATTTTTCTGAACGATTTTTATAAAAAACTAAGAATGTTTTTTCTTCATTAGATATTCTAAATGAACCATCAATATATTCTTTAAATTTTGAGATATTATATATATTTCTTTCTCTAATTTCTTCTAGCGCATTTTTTAAGATATTTTTATAATCTTCCGCAAAAAATTTTATATAAAGAATTATACTAGGAACTAAACTATATGAAACTGATAAATTAAAACTTCTAGTAAATTTTTCTTTTTTTCCTTTATAAAAGTATTCTAATTCTTGACTAAACAAAATATCGTCATTTTTTATAGTAAATTTCTTTTGTTTAATATCAATAGTAAAATTTGTATAATTATAAATCGCTTTTGCATGTCTTTCAAAAATATTACTGTTTAAATAATTTGATTCTAACTTGTTTACAAAATTTTTATTAAATTCTGAATGAAAATTAATTATTGGTGGAAATTCAAAACATGGAAAATATAAAAATATTGTATATGAATTTCCAGATGCATCTGTATAATTGTCCACAACGAATTCAAATATGTTTTCGCATCTAAGTAAATATGAATTTATCTTCGAATTATTTAATAAAAGTTTATTGTATATCCATGGATTTAAAGTTCCATTAAGTATACTAATACTTAAAATCTCTCTATAAAGAGTTTCAAAAAATATTCTTCTTACCTCATAATCTGATAAAACATAAGTATAGAATTGAAAATAATTATAATTCATGAAATCTTTCAATAAATCCAGGCCATATTCTCTCTTTTCTTCCAAATAAATATTCACACCAAATATCGAAATCGCAAAACCAGAAATTAAAATTATTAGAGATATTAAAAGGGCTATTGCTGGATATGAAGTAGATTTAATTTTCATTGTCCACATTCTTTTCCATAACCAAAAGTAGATTCAAAATTAATCCCACATATTCTAATATATCCATAAGCAGATGGAAGTATATATTCTGATTCGCAATTTCCAGAACAGAACACATCAGTGCAATATTCAAAATTTATTGAGTTATTTCCATAATATAATTTTGTAGAATATAATATATTGTCTATTTCAGAAAATTCATTGTTATCAAAAAATGTTGCAGAAATTATTAAATCTATAATCGGAACAGTAAAATTATAAGAATTATCTGCTCGAGAAGATAATAAAGAGTTAATGTTTCTAATTACCATAGAAGCCACAGCCATCGAAATTTGTTGATTTAAATTTGATGGAATAGTAGAGTTAACATTAATCATTATAACAAATATTAAAATTGAAATCGCCAATAAAAAAGTAAGAACTAAATAAAAGGATATATATCCTCTTTTATTTTTAAAAATTCTATTATTCATACTTATTTTATTGTTATTTATAATTTTTAACATTTTTCTTCTTTAACTTCTATTGTTCTTTTTCCTGTCTCTGGATTTTTTATAAAAGTATATATTACTTTTTTACATTCTTTTCCTCTTATTCTAATAAATTTATAAGTATTAATTGCGTAAAGTTCTCTTTTTGTATTTATAGCTAAAATTGGAAGAGACATAATAGTGCTAATATAATATGTTCTATCTGTATCACAACTTAATAAATTTTCTATATTCGATTCGTATTCCAACATGCTTATTGCTTTATCCATTAATTCTATATTTTTCATAAACCAATTAATTGGATTTATATAATCTAAAAAAGAATTCCATATGTTTTTTTGTTCATCATAAAACAAATCTTTTCCATGTTCCTTTATCCAAATTTTTCTTTTATTTTTTAAATCATAAAAAAGAAATATAGGGACCTCTGAAACGTTTCTAATATTATATTTAATAATAATACTGTCTATTTCAGTTTTATTTTCCAATAGTTCTTTATATTCATTAGAAATTATAGTAAAACAATTTTTTAAGGAACTATAATCATTTATTTTCTCTATTTCTGCTGGAAAATAAAATAAATAATAAGGATCTTTGATTTCATCGTAGATGCAATAATATAATCTTTGAACATAAATTGTATTTAAAAAATAACCGTAAGAATTAGTATCAAAAAGAACTTGATTTTCTACTTGAAAAAAAGCAGATAGATATATAGCAACTCCAACTACTGAAAATATTGAAATTAAATATAATATAATATCTGTAAATGATAAAGATTTTTTCATTTTTATTTTTTAACTTTTTCATAACTTGGCCATATAATTATTTTTCTCTTACTTTCATTCTTATAAATCGCTATATTTTTCAACAGATATGCCCACTGATCCTCACAAGGTTGATAGCCTGTAATTTTATATATTTTATTGTTCTCATATTTACTTAGACTTTTACATTCAAAAACATCTATAAAGTTCAACTCTATATTTAAATTAGGTGTATATTCTATTCTTTCCATTTGATTATATATAACTTGTTTCCCAAATCCATCTATTAAAGAATACAAGCAATTATATTCTACATCAAATGATCCTCTTATAATAGAGACTATATTATCTATTGTTTCTATAAAAAAGTTAGCAATAAATGCTATTACAATTCCTATACCAGTAGAACTTAAAGCTTTAGTTATTATCATTCTTATAGCTCCAGATAATACTACTTTTCCGGCCGTCTCCGCATAATTAGAGAGAAAATCATTTTTAATTTCATCAGCCAACTTTGCTGGATTGGAAAAATAAGATTTTGTTCTAATAAAATTTGCAAGCATTTCTTGCATTTCCATTGGTCTCTTTGAACCAAAAATAGGTAATAAAACAAAAATTCCTTCAAAAATTTTAGAAAATATGTATGCTCTTGTAATCTCTATAAAAGAAACTTTTAAAAATGCTTTAATCATATCTATTCTAAAAGGCATTTTTCCAATTCCTGCAAAAGCTCCACCAGCAATAGTATACATCAATGCGTTAATCGCATCAACCGATATCTCTTGTAGATGATCTTTCAAAATACAAATTCCTGAAGATACATATGCCGGATAATATCCTAAAGATCCTTTAGAATAAGAAGATATTCTGTATTCTATAAATTCCATTCCCGGAGTATCTATTAATGAAGAAAATTCTCCTATATTAGAAGAAAAATAGTTTATAGAAACTGCAATCTGATAAATAGTGAAAGGATTTAATGATGTCAAATATTTCATATTTAGAAATGCAAGCTTAGCTGTAATTATTATTGAAAAAGAGATTATTAAAAACATTAAAATAACGTTTAAAAACTCTCCAATATCCATTAACCTATATTTAAGTTTTGGGAATTATAAACCTTATTTCTCTTTTGCTAGAATTTACGAAAACATTAAAAGGTATGGCCATTAATAATCCTTTTTCAACTAAATCTGACTTAGGATCTAATTCTTGTATTTCATTATTGCAAACATCCAAATTAAACTCTTTTATTGTTCTATTTATCCAAACTTTTGAAGATTCCCCGAACAAAAAAGAACCCAAGCTTTTTCTTACAGTTGAATTGTTTATTTCAAATTTATTATTTATATCTTTTATTTTAATTGAACAAATATCTTTAAAATCTCCTATTCTACCATTAAATATATAAACTTTTTCTAAATCATAAATATTACTTTCGTACATAAAGTAATATTTTTTTCTTTCTGTTTCTATTTTCAAAGTATAAACGGATATGTTTTTTCCATTATTTTCAATTATTATCGTCGTACTAGAATTTAAAATTGGCCTAGTTCTCTTTAAAACTCTACAATTTTGACTAAAAACTCTGTATAAATCTTTATCACTAACTGAAAAATACATCTTTCCTTCAATCTCCTCACATTTTATTAAATATATTCTTCCGTCACTAAAATTAAAATAAAAATCATATTTAACTGGATTATAATAAAATTCTTCCGTCCAAAGTCTTTCCTCACAGATTTTATTATAAATACAATCCACAAAAGATTTTTCAATAAAATTCATTAATTTAATATAACTAATGTCTTCGAAAATTGCTAAGCTAGCAATAGAAGAGATTGCATAAGATATTAATACAATTAGAATTATTAATATAAAAATATCAAATAAAACTTTCAGAAATAAAGTACCTATCAGTAAAGACTTTTTCATCTAAATATTTTTATTAAGTAACTCTTCGGCCCTTTCTTCTATTTTATAGGAAATTATTCCTCTATAAATTAGATAATATATCATAACCATAGCAACTATTACTACTATAGCTAAAATTAAAAAAACAAAAAATGACATTGAATTTGTTCTCTTATTCTTCAAATTCTTTTTTGGATATAAAATTATAGGAGAAGATATAGATAATATTTCATCCATTTTTTTTGACACATTTAATACATCTGCTCTTCTAACTACTGCTCCATAATAATAAATTATTAAAGCTAACATAATTAACAACCCAACAAATGTGAGAATTATAATAACTATAGATCTATCTACTCCCATCCTATTATTTTATCTCTTAGGTTTTGTATAGCTTCATTTATATTTGGCAATATATAAAATACTAAAAAAAACAACAATAAAGCTAAAATTAATATCGAAATAAAAAGTTTGATAAATTCTCCAATCTCCATTATTGGGGTAATTTATTTGAAATAACAACAATTTCTCCTAATCCAGTATATTTGATCAAAATTATATAAACATTCTCATTTGCTTCATCATCATAAATTATATAATCCTCTTTCTCTTGTTCATTATCTAAATCGTAATACATACCTATCAATTTTATGCTTCCTCTTTCTCTGTTTATAGAAAAACTATCTGATTTTGCGCTACAATACTTGTTATAAATATAATAAATACTTCCAACGGGCTCTGCATTCGCTTCTGATTTTTGATAAAATATCTCATAAAAAGTCTTATTTTCTTTAATATCTATTAGATCAAAAACTGTAATTATATCTGCTACAGACAGATTTAAGGGTATTGAACTTTTTAAGATTATAACATAATGTACATGGGCAAATGGCATATTTACGCTTGTTCCTATAGTTTCTCCAAAACTATAAATTATATACTTTGATATTTGATATGCTAAACATAATTTAATTTTTTCATTTTTATTAGAATTATTCATAAAATACTGATCAACCCAATTATTTTTCGCTTGAACTTTAATTTCCTTTTTAAGATCTATTATGCATTTATCTAAATAAGAATCGTCCCACTTATTCATATCTATGTTTATAACACTCGTTCCACACATATTTTTTATAATTGGCTTTTGTAAATTAGATAAACCTGCATTTACTGTATTACCTAACGCATATAAACCAATTCCTCCAATAATTGCTCCAGTTAATGCTGTTTTAGCATATTTATTCGTAATTACTCTCTTTGCAGCATTCATGAGAGTTGGAATATTAAATTTTTTTCCCACAAAATATGCCGAGACTGTTCCAGCTAAAATTGTTACTGCAGCTGTTGCCATTGTAAATCCAACATTACTAATTGCTGCATTTTGATCCATAAATAACCCCAAAGGTGCTGCTATTGCATATGATAACTTACAATTCCATCTTCCAGCATATCCAACACTTTTTAGAACATAATAAAAAATAATAAATATAAAGGTAAAAGATATTATTGCAACTAAAAGCTTTACTAAAGTTGGTGCACTAAGGTTTTTCATATTATTAAATTATTTTATTTTCAAAAAATATATTTTTTATTAATTATTAATTTTTATAGAAATCAACAAAATTGATCCTTGACCATCATATCCTATAGTAATTCTATAAACTCCAGGAGAATCAAAAATAATTTCATTTTTCGGATCATTTATATTATTCAAATCAAAATAAAATGATATAATTTTATTTATACCGTCTTCAGGATAACAAACAGGTCTTCCAGTTCCTTTTCTCAAATAATATTGATAATTATATTCTAAATACAAATTTGCACTTAAAATTTCTTTGCAATATTGCTTATCTTCTCCATAAATTTCATCATAAAACGAGGTTATTTTTTCATTTTTTCTAAATTCTATAATGTCTAAAAATGCTAAAAGATCTGCTAAATATATTTTTTGATCTAAAGTATAATTTACAAAGAGAACGTAATGAGAAACTCCTTCTCCAAGCTTAACAGAAGATTTTAAACTTTCTAAATAAGTATTTCTAACATAATCAGATAAAATATACATTAAACATGTTAGGTTTGAATTTTCTGAAAAAAAACCATTCAAAATTTCTTTTTTATCTTTATCTAAAACCTCTTTATAGAGAGCACTCTTACATTTATCTATATTAATACTATTTAATAAAATAACGTGTTCTTCAACTAAAGTAGGACATAATGACTTTAATAATCCCTTTTGCAAACGTGCAATCATTTCTGTTAATCTAATATTGAAATTATCTGTCTTTAAAGTACCTTTAATAACTCCAGAATAGATATAAAGCTTATTTTTACTATAAGTATTTTTTAAATTATAAGAAAAAATTGCTCTAAAATATGGTGGATCTACACTTTCTTCATAAATCCTTTGTAATTTCGTAGATTCTAATTTAGATTCAGTTAATGTACCTAATAAACTTACAAAAGCATCTGCAGATATTAAAATCATTGGTAACCATTCATGTGATTTTTCTACAACTGCCATAGAAGAAGTAATTGTTCCTAAAGGAGCACTAAAGGCATAAGCAAGTTTACATTCAAATCTTCCTCCGGATTTAATTAAAGGTAACAAATTGAAGAAAATATAAAATAAAATTATTAAAAAAACGAATATTGAAATTAAAATACTTAAACTAATTTCAGATTTTTTCATAACTATAATCTATATTTCTTTATTTAAATTCTTTAAGAACTCTAGAAAAAAATGAAAACAAAAGAGCAACTGCTAAAATAAATAAAATAATGTAAAGTAATAATTTTAGAATATCTTCAAACTCCATTTTTACTTTAAAGTTTTATTTAATGTTTCATTAATCGTTTTATTAACTCTTTCTATATTTATAGATCCAAATTGATATAATCGGTATATTATAACAATTCCTAAAACCAATAATAGAATGCTCAAAATAATAATTATTGTTTTTTCTATAGCTAAACTTTTTCTTTTCATCTTACTTTACAAGTTTCTATATTTATTATCTTTTTTTCACAATCATAATAAACATCACATAAATATGTTAATCTACCTAAATTTGAAATTTTTATGCACTCTACTTCAAACTTTATTAAATTTTCTTTAATTTCATTTATGACACTATAACTTATTTGATTACATCCATACTTTGTTTTAATAAAATTGGAGACATCATTTGATATTTTCATGACGTTTTCCAAATAACATGTATTAGAAAAATTTACGTTTTTCCATGATTCATTTGTAGCATTATATATTCTTGTCTCACTTTTACTATAACTATTATAATAGATATACATTAAAATAATAACTGTAATTAAAACTATTAAAGATAAAAGAATTGTAGCTATCTTATTGAAAGCAAATTCAGACATTATTTAATTGAAGAAATATTAGTCATATTTTTTATCAATTTATTTACATCAACTGTTTGATTTTCAACTGTCTTTGTAATATCTCCAATCGATTTGGTACCTGATGAGTACATTGAAAAGTAATATATTAATATAGTTGTTAAGATTATTATAACTAACAGTAAGATTGCTAAAGTTCCAAAAGCAATCTCTACTGTTCTTTTTTTCATTTAATAAATAAATATTTTTTGTTTTTTATAAGATTTATATGCAAATCTTAAAAGATTATTTAAAAGATTTCGAAATTGAATTTTCAGAAGCTAGAAAGAATTCTGAATTTGATCTAACTATAAAGATTTTCAAGGAAATAAAAAAAGGTAAAAAACCTGAAGATATATCCAAAAAAATTTTAGAAAATATAAAAGAATTTGTAGACAAGCATGAACTAATTAATGGATATTTAAATATAAAACTAAAATATGACAGAATTATAAAAGAATATAAAAAATTATTGGATTTTAAAGATATTGAAAAGAAAAGTATAATAATAGAACATACTTCTGTTAATCCAAATAAAGCTTTACATATAGGACATTTAAGAAATGCAATTTTAGGAGATTCCTTAAATAGATTATTAAGCTTTTTAGGAAATAAAGTTACTGTATTAAATTATATTGATGATACCGGATCTCAGGTAGCAGATATAGTTGTTGGATTTTATTATTTGGGTTTTTCCCAAAACCCAGATGAGTTTAATGAAAAGAATTTAATAGAAAATCTAAAAAAATATGTAAAAAATCTAAAAGAAGAAGAAATAATTGAAATTATAAAAAGTAGAAAAAATAGCTTAAAAAACTTATATGGATATGAAATACCTAAAAAATTTGATCATTATTGCGGAGATTTTGTTTATGTTATTATAAATAAACTTTATGAAAAATTTCCAGAAATAGAAAAATTAAAAAAAGAGGTATTAAAAAAAATAGAAGAAGGTAATAATGAAATATATTTTTTCTCTCAAAATATAACAAGAAAAATAATTCTTGATCAATTAAAAACGCTATGGAATTTTGATATATATTATGATTTATTAAATAAAGAATCAGATATAATTAAACAAGGATTCTGGGATAAAGTCTTCAGTATATTAAAAGAAAAAAACATAATAAAATTTGAATCAGAAGGAGATAAAAAAGGAACTTGGATAATAGATTTATCTAGATGGAAAGAGTTCGATGGTTATGAAGACAAGAAAAAAGTTTTAGTAAGATCTGATGGAACTACAGTATACTTAGCCAAAGATATTGCTTATGCTTTTTGGAAACTAAATATAATTCAAAGTGATTTTAAATATTCTGTATTTTCGATACAACCAAATGGAAAAATATTATATGAAACTTCACCAAATGGAGAAATAGATAACTTTAAGTTTAACGATTGTGATGTATCTATAAATGTAATAGGAGCTGAACAATCTTATTTACAATTAATAATCAAAAAAATTATCGAAGATATGTATCCAAATAAAACATACATACATTATAAATATAATCTCGTAATGTTATCAAAAGATACAGCAAAAATATTTGGAATAGATAATGAAAAAAAATTATTTAAAATGTCTGGAAGAAAGGGAATATTTATAAATGCTGATAATCTTTTAGAAAAAACAAAAGAGTTTACATATAAAAAGCTAATTGAAAGAGGTTTTAATGAAGAAGAAGCAAAAAAATTAGCTTTTTATATAGCTAGAAGTACAATATGCTTTGAAATATTAAAGTATGACACCAATAGTATTGTAGCTTTTGATATAAATAGAATGACGAATATTGAAGAAGGAAACGCGTTGTATTTAATGTATACTTATGCTAGAATACTTTCTTTAATTGAAAAATCGGGAATAGATGAAAAAGAAATAGAAAAACTTAATAAATTCAGTATTGATAACCTAAATGAATATGAAAAAAGATTAATTTTAAAACTATTTTTGTTTAAAGATATTATATTAGAAACATATAAATCTCTAGAAATAAATAAATTAGCTAAATATGCCGTTGATTTAGCCAAAATATTTAACGAATTTTATCAAAATGTTCCAATAATTCCAGAAATTTCTAATAAACCTTACAGACTGTTTTTAGTATTCCTAACTAAAAAGATTTTGGAAAACTTATTTTACATATTGAAAATAGATACTGTTAGAAAGATATAATTGGGCCCGGGGGGAATTGAACCCCCGACCTCCGGCTTTCTTAGGAGCCCGACCATATAAGGCCGGCGCTCCACCACTGAGCTACGGGCCCATTAGAAATATTAATAAAATATAATCTTTTTTAATTTCACCTTCACTTTTACCAAGGATCTTATTTTATAAAAATTTAAATAAAATATGAAAAATGGAAGAATTAATTGAAAAAACAAAAGAAATATCTGAAGAAAAGCTTTCTAAATTGTTTGAAAATTGTAAAGATGAAATTAACGATTATATAAATAATATAACTTCTTCTATTGTAATATCACATAAAAAAATTCTAACTTTTTTAGGAATAGAAGCTGCAGAAAAAATTATCGAAAATCCAGAATTATATTTAGATCTCTTATCCGAGTACTTTTCTATAAGATTAGGCATAAATAAAAAAGTCAAAGTAAGAATCAAAGACATATCTGATAAAACTAGAATAAAAAGAATAAGGGACATAAGATCTGAAGATACTGGAAAAATTATACAAGTAGATGGAATTATAAAAATCTCCTCTAGCGTTGTTCCAGTAATAAACAAAGTCAAGTATAGGCATGATGAATGTGGAGGAGAGTTTTGGTTAGAATCTAAAGAATTTAATATAGAAAGCTTAAAACCAAAGAGATGTCCTTTATGCAGGAAATTTGGTGGAAAATTTTTTAAATTAGAAGAATCGTATATCGATGTTCAAAGATTATTAATAGAAGAACCTGCAGAACAAATAGAAAAAGGGGAGCAGCCAGATCAAATAATTGTAATATTAAAAGAAGATCTTTGTGAGCCCAGAATGGAAAGAAAAACAATTCCAGGAACTAGAATAAGAATATCTGGCATAGTTAAAAGTTTTAAGAAGCAAAAAGAAAGACTTTTCTTAGAAAAATATATAGATGCTATATATATAGAGCCTTTAGATAAGGATATAGAAGAGATAAAGATAACACAAGAAGATGAAGAAAAAATAAAAGAAATAGCTAAATCAGAAGATGTTTTATCTACAATAGCTAGATCAATAGCTCCCGATATATTTGGATATCAATACGAAATTATAAAACAAGCAATTGTTCTTCAATTAGTTGGAGCATCTGAAAAATCTGAAAAAAGATTCAGAAAAAATATTCATATTCTTTTAGTAGGAGATCCTGGTACTGGTAAATCTTCTCTATTATTCAAAGTCCATGAAATTGCCCCTAAATCAAAATTTGTAACAGGTATAACTGCAACTTCGGTTGGTTTAACTGCTTCTGTAAGAAAAGACGAAATTCTAAAAGGAGGATGGGTTTTAGAGGCAGGTGCTTTGGTTTTAGCTTCGGGAGGTATAATATGTATAGACGAACTAGACAAACTTTCCGTAGAAGAACTCCAACATTTGCATGAAGCAATGGAACATCAAACAATAACTATAGATAAAGCAAACATTCATGCAACATTAAGAGCGGATACTGCTGTTTTAGCAGCAGCTAATCCAAAATTTGGTAGGTGGGATAGAATGAAAAATATAGCCGATCAGATAGATTTACCAATAACAATAATAAATAGATTTGATTTAATATTTATATTACAAGATGTTCCAGATCCAAATATAGATGGCAAAATCGCAGAAGAAATATTAGGAACTTTAAAACAAAAACCAAATCCACCAATACCTATTGATTTATTAAGAAAATATATTGCATATGCTAAAAAAATAAATCCTATTTGGACAGATAAAGCTATAGAAAGAGTAAAAAAGTTCTATATTGATTTGAGATCTAGAGCTAAAGAAGAAGCTATACCCATTACTCTAAGGCAATTGAATTCTATAATAAGATTATCTGAAGCTTCAGCCAAGATAAGATTATCTGAAATTATAACAGAAGAAGATGTGATGATTGCTGAAAAATTATTATTACATAGTTTAAAACAAGTAGGAATAAATCCAGAAACATCACAACTAGATATAGATTTAATAACTACGGGATTCTCATCTACAGAAAGAAAAAGAGGAGGAATTATATTAGATACAATCAAAAATTTGGCAAAAGATTTTCCATCTGGTGTTCCAATCTCTGAGATAACTAAATACGTAGAAAAGTACAATTTATCAAAAGATGACGTCCTTAGTACTATAGAGAAACTTCTTAAGGAAGGATATATCTATGAGGCTGCACCAGAGAAATACTTGCCTACATCATGAAGCAATACAAACCTATTTTTTCTAATGAAATAGAAAATAATAAAGATGCTTTTGTTGCTCTAATTGGAAAAATTTTAGAGATTTATAATGAAAGAAAATATATAAAAATTAATTGTATTGATAGCAAAGGATATTTTTCTATAATTTCATATGAACCATTAGATATCGATAAATTTGCTACTATATTAGTTTTAGGAAAAATAAAGGAATTTAACGGTCAAAACTTTGTTTACTCCAAGAAAATAATTATTTTAAAAGATCCAAATGATGAATTAATATGGAGAGAATTTTTCATTAGAGAAAAAGCAAAAAAAAGAATAAAATTAAACAAAAAACCAGAGGAATATTCTAAAAAATATGATAAATTTGATATAAAAGAAAAAAAAGAAGTTGTTGAAGATAAAGATATAAAAATTAAAAAAGAAATATTGGAATTTATAAAAGAAAATGATAGAGGTGATGGAGTTTCTTTTGAAGAAATAAGAAAATACTTTGAAATACCTGAAGAATCGCTAAAAAGATATATTGAAGATTTATTATCAATAGGTGAAATTTATGAATTTTCTCCTAATAAATACAAAGCAATATGACAGATTATCTTATACTTTTAGAAAAAGCATATGAAAAATTAAAAAAATTAGGAAAAGAATTAAAAAGAGGGGAAGAGGTCGTAATTCCACTTCCAAAGATTACATATTATAAAAAGTGGACATATATAGAAAATGCAAAAGATATCTTAGAAATATTAAGGAGAGATATAGAATTTTTATCTAAATTTTTGCAAAAAGAATTAAATATACCTTGTAGAGTTGAAGAAAATAGAATTCTAATACAAAAAGAGGTTAGTTTAGATATTTTAAAGAATAAAATAGATAAATTCATAGATATATTTGTAAGATGTCCTGTTTGTAAAAAGTTAGATACTCAAATAATAAAGGTAGATAGAAATTTAATATTGAAATGTGAAGCATGTGGTGCTGAATCTTCAATTGTCTATAGCATTAAGAAGTGATTTTTCTAAAGATAATAGATTCTCCGCAAGGAAAAATATTAATTTTATGTGATGAAGATTTATATGGCAAGGAGTTTCGTAATGGAGATTGCATTCTTAAAATAACTTCCTTTTATAAAGGAAAAATCGTAGAAGATGTCGATCAAAGCATATTAGAAGAAGCTAATATGATAAATGCTATAGGAAAAAAATCATTGGAAATTTTAGTAAAAAAAAATATAATTTCAAAAGAAGAACTAAAGGAAGTAAAATATATAGAAGAAATACCCTATGTTTTTATAGTAAAAGAATGATTTACAAAAGATTTTGTGCTAATTGTGGAAGAGAAACAGAAAAATTAATAGAAAATTTATGTGAATCTTGTTATAATAAAATAAAAAATGGTAAAAAGCTTGTAAGAAAAGTGAAAATCTGCAAATATTGTGGAAAGTATTTTTATAAAAATAAAATAATAAAAAAAGAAGAATTAAAAAATTTAGAAATAGAAAAAGAATATTTTATATGCGAAAGTTGTAAAAAGATTTATAGTAAGAAATACAACACCATTATACAATTAAGAAAATTTCTTGAAAATGAAATAACTATATTTTTAGAATTTTTAAATAAAGAAAATATCATTATAAAAAAATACAACCAAATAAATAATGATTCTTTAGATTTATACGTTTTCTTAGAACGAAATATTTTGAAAAAATTTATAAAATTCTTAAAAAGGAATAAATTTAACGTAAAAATAACAAAAAAACTAAAAACATATGATGCACAACATGGTAAGAAGATATACATTTTAACTTTGCGTATACAAAAGTAGAGTAAGCTTTTTAATTATTTCGAAATATAATATGGCTATGAAAGTTTACGTTGCTAAGTGGGACGAAGAGGAGAAAAAGAAAAAAGAAGAAGAGGAAGAAGATTGGGAAGAAGAGTGGGAGGAAGAAGAATGGGGTAACGAAGAGTGGGAGGAAGAGGAGTGGGAGGAAGAAGATTGGGACGAAGATTGGGACGAGGAATAAAATAAGAGAAACTTTCTTTTCTTTTTTTATGTTATTATATTAATGGGTGAAGAAGAAAAAATTTTGATACCAAAAGAAAAGCAAGTTATCGGCATAATTGAAGAGGTAGTTGGATGGGCACATGCTAGAGTAAGATGCTTTGATGGAAAAGTAAGGATTTGCAGAGTTCCTAAAAAATTGTCGGGAAGAGTTTGGTTAGTTAAAGGAGCATACGTTTTAGTAGATCCTTGGGAAATAGAAGGAGATAAAAAAGGAGATATATTATACACTTATTCAAACACAGAAGTCGAATGGTTAAAGAAAAAAGGATATATTAAATTTGAAGAGATATAAACTCTTAATGGGCCCGTAGTCTAGCCAGGAAGGATGTTGGGCTCCAGACCCAATGACCGGGGTTCAAATCCCCGCGGGCCCATTAAGAATTATTAAGATCTAATTTGCTTTAAATGTGCCGGATGTACTATAATGATTTTTTCTTTACCTTTATCTTCTATTAGGACCTCGTAACAATCCCCTCTTTTGTTAATAACTTTTCCACTTAATCCATGAAATTTTGGATGTGGCATACCTCTATGATATGAAGGATCTATTACTATAGATACACTATCTCCACTATTAAATTTTTTTAATATGTTTTTTATTTTGATTTTTCCTTTTTCTCTAATTTTTTTTGATAATTTATCCCTACTTTTTCTTCTAGATCCCTTTCCTTTTCTGTCAACCATTAAGTATAACTATTACAAATATATTTTTATTTTTTCTCTATGATGTAATAAAATGAATGTATTAGAGATGAAACCTATACTTCCTGGAGAGATCTTAAAAATACTTGAAGAATATAGGAAAGAAAGAGAATTAACTTATGTAGAGGATAGATTACTAAAATTCTTGAATACTACAAGAAATATAGATCCTGAAAACGAAAAAAAACTTTATGAAGAGCTAAAATCTATAAATATTCCTGAAGATATAAGAATAAAAATTGTTGAAATGCTACCAAAAGATGAGGAAGATCTAAAAGCAATTTTATACACTTATACACTATCAAAAAATGAAATAGATAAAATTTTATCTATAGTTAAAAAATATATTTAGTTATAGATTATAATAATATATAATGATTCAAAAAAAGAAAGAAAACTTCGCAATAATACTTGATTTTCTTCCACTAGGAGATTCATCAAAAAATATTTCAGAACCTACTGCTTACGCAATTGGCATAGAATACTTTACTCTTCTTTTACTAATAGTAAAACCTGGAATAAAAGTTGATATTTTCGAAGAAGTATATATAGGAGAAGGAAAAAGAGATAAAATAAAATCCGTATTGAGAAAACTATCAATAAATGATTTATCCCTATTGGCAAAAGAGAATCTAGAAAAAGCAATAATAAAAATAATAGAAAAAAATGAATCTAAGTTTGTTGAATTTTTTAATAGAGCTGGTCCATTAAATTTAAAAATACATTCCCTGGAATTAATTCCAGGAATAGGAAAAACGGTATTAGATAGAATTTTGGAAGAGAGAGAAAAAGAACCCTTTAAATCGATTTTAGATATAGAAAATAGAGTAAAGGGATTTAAAAATGTTAAATTAGCGCTATGCAAAAGAATTATTGACGAACTTTATGGAAACGAAAAAATAAAATTATTTACAGCTTGATATTATTAAATTTTGCGATCATTTTTAATATTTTCTCTCTATTTGTAATTTCAATTCCATTTTCTTCTTTTATCTTTATAATTAATAATTTTTTGTTCATTTTTTTCCTTTTTCTATTATCTTTATTCAATTTTCTTAAATGAGATTTATTCAGATGCTTTGTATATTTTTTGTTATTCATAAACACATGTCCGCATAAAGGACAAGTATATACTTTCTTTCCAGATCTAGTAATCTTTATCATACTCCCGATCATTATTATCTCAATATTTGGATAAAAAATAAAAATTTTATTTTTGCAACAAAAACATCATATGCTCTTTATGGAAAGGTTCTAATCTAACTTTATTAATTATCTTTATTCCATATTCTGATATTTCTTTGCTAACTTCATCAAATATTACTTTAGAATCTTTTCTAACATCTATTGATTTAGCTTTGACAGCATAAAATATGTATCCTTTGCTTTTTAAAAACAAATCCATATTATTGATAAGTATTTTAGTTTGATGTGGTTGTGCTATATCTTGATATATAACATCTACTTTGGAAACTAAGTGAACATAATTGTAGGGGTTTGATGCATCAGATAATATCGGAATTATATTTCTTCTTTCCTTCACTATTTTCATAAGTTCCATTAAAATTCTAGCAGAAACATCTATACCATATATTACTCCTTTCCATCCAATAATATCAGAAATGTGTGATGCTGTTGTTCCAGAAGCTATACCTAAATATAGTATCTTATCTCCTTCTCTTATTGGAATCTCTCCTATGTTTTTCTTAATTGCTGCCGCTAATTTGGATCTATTAGCTATCCATTCTCTATATTCTTCTCCCTTAAATTCTACTAATCTTTCTCCATATACTACTTGCCCCCTTACTAGATTTTTAGTATATAATTTTCCTTTCTTATCAATATATATTCTTGGATTTTCTTTTAATGCTTTCATCATTATTTTTTTTCTGATTTTAATTCGTTAAATCTGTCCTCTAATTCTCTTAACAACTCTTCATATATTAATTTACCTGAATTAAAGGCATCCATTCTTGCTGCGATAGCTATTTTGGCTGCCAAAGTTCTCGCCATTGCACCCCTAAGCTTTTTCGGTAACCTTTGTATATAAGGATGATTAAATATAACACCGTGTTTTGGTGGCGGTGTTTTCTTTGTTAAATGTTTAAAAAGTGCTTTTTCAGCACCTAAAACTTGAATTGTTGATGCTGGCAACATTGCTAATTCTTTCAGTCCACCCGCAATAGCTATTAGTCTAGCACCTATAGTCGGAGTTGCTATTTTTGATAAGTTAGGACATATTTCTTCCATTAAATTTTCAATATAGTTCTTTAAAGAATCTCTTAACTTATAAAGTCTTATTATTTCTTCTCCTATTTTATTTAATTGCTCTATATCCTTTGCTTCAAATTTTCCACCCATAGTTTTTTCTATTTGGTACTCTTTCATTAATTCTTCTCTCTTTTTATTAAAAACGATCTTTAAAAATTTTTCATGATCTTCAATCATTTGAGATAATTCTGGAAAATATAAATTGTATATTTCTCTAAATCTTTCTACAATAAGATTAATTGTCTTATTTAGATCATCTAAAAGCATTACTGTCTGTATTATGATGTTATCTCTAGTAATAGATTTAGAAATGACATCCTTAGTCAAATTATATACTTTTTCTTGATTTAACTCTTTTTCTTCTTCAGAAATAATTTCTATTGCTTTTTTTAATTTATTTTTATCTTTCTCAACTTTATAATTTTCTATTTCTTGACCTAAGAATACGTAATCTTCCTTTATGTATTCTTTAATTCTTTCTGGCAATTTTCCAAAAGAAATTTCTTTTAATTCTTCTTCGTTTAAATCCAATTTTATAAATTGTTCCTTTTCTATTTTTTCATTAAAAATATATATTCCGTCGTGTCTTATAATAACATACTTCATAAAAAATATTTATTGAAAAAATAAATAAATTATTTCTTAACAACTTTCATTAATAATTTAACGTCTGGAGGAATTTGTAATCTCAAAAAATTTTTGATAAATCTATCATCATAAGCCACGTCTATAAATCTTCTATATATCTTCATTTGATAAGTTTCATAAATTTTTGTTCCTCTTTTTCCAAGAGTTCTCATAGATGGAACTCTTAAAACTTTGGTTGGAAGATTTATTGGTCCTCTCTTCTCGATTCCAAGTTGCTCAACTATTTTAATTATATCACTAGTAAAAGAATTTATTGGTTCTAATTTTGTCCCCCAAATTTTTATTCTAAGATACATTTTTGATTAAAAAAATAAAGATGTTACTTCAGCTCAACTTTTCTTTCTTTTATTTCTAATATTTGTCCTACTGCTACTGTCTTACCCATATCTCTAATTGCGAATCTTCCTAAAGAGGTATTTGGGAAATCTTGATATCTTTCGGCTGCTAATGGTTTTAGTGGAACAATTCTTACTATTGCTGCATCTCCTGTTTTTAAGAATTGTGGATTTTTCTCGATCTCTTGACCAGTTCTAGGATCTATTTTTGCAACTATTTCAACTATTTTAACTGGAACAGATGCTGTATGTATGTGTAATACTGGAGAATATCCAACTGCTACAGCTGAAGGATGCCATAATATAAATATTCTTGCTGTTAATTCTTCTACTAATTTTGGTAATTGTTCATTTAATTTTCCTACCAAATCTCCTCTTCCTATATCTTGTTTTTCAATACCTTTTACGTTGAATCCTATGTTATCTCCGGCAATTGCTTCCTCTAAATCTTGATGATGCATTTGTATAGATTTTACTTCTCCTATAACACCATTTGGCTTTTTAGATGGTAAAACAACTATTTTATCACCCGCTCTTAATCTTCCAGCTTCTACTCTTCCGACTGGAACTATTCCTACTCCTTTTATAGAATATACATCTTCTATAGCCAATCTAAATGGTTTATCTACTAATCTAGGAGGTTCATCTAGCAAATCTAAAGCTTCATATATTGTTGGACCATTATACCATGGCATCTGTTGAGATTTTTGAACAATATTATCTCCATTATATGCTGAAACTGGAACTATTGCTTTTATATTTTTATTTGGATCATATCCTATACTTTTTGCTAGATTTAAAACCATCTCTTTAACTTGTTCAAATCTCTTTTGATCATAGTTAACTGCATCCATTTTGTTTATTGCAACAATAAATTGTGATATTCCTAAAGTTCTAATTAATAATAAGTGCTCTCTTCCCTGTCCTTCTGGTCCTAAAGCTGTTTCTGCTTCTCCAGGCTTCGAAGATACTACTAATATTGCTGCATCTGCTTGGCTAGCACCAGTAATCATATTTTTAATGAAATCTCTATGTCCGGGTAAATCTCCAAAAGTTATTTCATATTTTTTTGTTATTATTTTGTAGAATGTAGGATCTATTGTTAATCCTCTTTCTCTCTCTTCCTTTGTTTTATCCATAACAAATGCAAACTCGAATGTTTCTTTTCCTAATTGCTTTGCTAGCTCCTTTAGTTGATTTAATACTTTTTCATCTATTAGCTTCAAATCCCACAACATTCTACCTAACATTGTTGACTTTCCATTATCTACATGTCCTATAGTTACTACATTAAGATGTGGTTTTTCTCTTGGCATTCTTTTATAAATCTGTGTAAAATTTAAAAATATCTAAGATAAAGAAAGAACCTGATCAAAAAATTCTATTGGTAATGCCCCTGAAAATCCCAAAATAAAATACTTTCTATCGGAAGATATCCACATGTTATATGAAAATCCATAGGGTTTTAATTGATCTAGGATATTTTTCACTTCTTTTATTCTTTCTTCAGATATCTTGTTAATATTTATGGCTATAATAAAAGATGGCGTTCCCATCATTCCATAGATTTTAACAGCTTCATATGTTTCTGCGTCAATTAACTTCTCTATTTCGTTGTTTTTAATACAATCCTCAACATCCTTATATTTATTTAGCGTTTCATTAATAGATATTTCTAAATTTGTACCGTTTTTTAAGTATAAAACATTATTATATACTTCTCTCAAAATTTCTGATTTATAATTAATATATTCCTCTAAACCTTTTTCTTTATAGATACAAGCTGCATATAAAGATAGTTTTTTTGCTAAATCCCCATGAACTATAAGATTTTTATATACATAACTTATCTTTCCACTATCTATATATTTTTTCTTAATCTCTGGAAAAACTTCAAAATAAAAGGCCGCACAAAAGGGACATAAATATTCCATATATTCATAAATAATTATATCTGAGGAATTTCCATACACTGCATTATAATATTCAATTTTTGGTAAATCAATAGGCTTCAAGCTATGTAAGATACTTTTTTCCAATTGTAATTCTCTAATTAATACATAATTATATATACTAAAAACCATAGCCAAGATTGATGACGACAAGCTTATGTACATTAAAAATTTGTCATTAAATTTGCTCATTTAACTATTAATAAAAAAAGATTTATAAAGCAAAAATTTTTATAATTAAAATGGATTCTCGGATTAATGGATAGATTTTATTCAAAAAATATAGAAAAGTTCGTTAAAAACTATTGGAAAGAAAATTTTATATATGAGAAGTGGGTATTAAAAAATTTGAGATCAAACAAATATTTTAAATTTTTAGAAGGACCTCCCTATACCAACGGATCACCCCACTTAGGACATACTTGGAATAGGGTTTTAAAAGATATAATATTGAGATATTATTCTAAAAAGGGATACAACGTTTGGATACAGGCTGGCTTTGATATGCATGGTTTACCAATAGAAGAGAAGGTAGAAAGCAAATTGAAAATATCTAAAAAAGATATAGAGAAGCAAGTTGGATTAAAAAACTTTATAAAGGAGTGTAAAAATTTTGCTTATGGTAACCTAAAAGATTGGATCGACTTTTACATAAATTTAGCACATTGGCAAGATTCTGATAATGCATATATGCCCATACATAATGAATATATAGAAAAAGTTTGGGAAAATTTATCGAAAGCGTATGAAAAAGGTTTACTTTATGAATCCTACAAACCTGTTTGGTGGTGTCCAAGATGTCAAACACCACTTTCAAATCAAGAAATAGAAATGGGTTATTCTGATGCAATGTATAAAAAATCTATTGATCCTTCGATATATGTGAAAATAAAGCTCAAAGATAGAGATAATATGTATTTATTAATTTGGACGACTACCCCTTGGACTCTAACATATAATTTAGGTGTTATGATAAATCCTAAAGAAAGATATGTAATAATAGAAGTTCCAGAAACTTATATAAAAAATTTGGAATTAGAGAACAACAAAATATCAAAAATTGAATTAGAGATAAAACATGATAAAAAAGAATATTGGATAGTAGCTGAAAAATTCTTAGAAAAACTAAAAGAAAAGTTTAAAATAGATTACAAAGTTTTAAAGACTGTATTAGGCAAAGAATTAGAGGGTATTGAATATATACCAATATTTTACGAGGAATTAAAGGAAAAAATTAATGAAATAAAAGAGAAAAGTCCAAATTCATTCAAAATATGGTTATCTGAAGAATATGTAAATGTAGAAGAGGGTACTGGTTTAGTTCATTCTGCTCCAGGTTGTGGTTTTGAAGATTATGAAGTTGGACTAAAATACGGTGTTGAACCATTTAATACTGTAGATGAAGATGGAAGTATAAGAGATATAGATGCTTTTAACGGTTGGAAAGCTAAATTAAATGATTTTAATTGGATAAAACTTTTAATATATAAGAAAAATTTAGTTTTTTTTGAATTCTATGAGCACGATTATCCAATATGCTGGAGATGCAGAAATAAAGTAATAATAAGATCTTCTCCGCAATGGTTCATAAACATAAAAAAATTAAAAGAAGATTTAATTAAAGACTTAGAAGAAGTAAGATTTATACCAGAATATACTAAAAAAGCATTTGAAAACGTAATAAAATCTGCTCCAGACTGGGTAATATCAAGACAAAGATTTTGGGGAATTCCTTTGCCGATTTGGAAATGTAAAAATGGGCATATAAAGATACCAAAAAATATAAAGGAAATTAAAAAAGATGCTAAAAAAATATATATTGCCATCAAAAAAAGCGATTATGCTAGAATAATGCTAGAAAGATACTTTAATAAAGATAAAATATATGAAATAGATGAAATCAATAGCATAACAGAATTAAAAAATATTTTCAATAAGTCTAAAGATGAAGATTTATTTATAGTTACAAAATTCAATGAAAAAATTTTAGAAGAGGCTGAAAAAGAATTTTATATTGTTAGATCATACGGAAAAACTGATTATGAATTATTGAGGATTTATAATTATGATTTACATATTCCAGAAATTGATAATTTAGTATTAAAATGTGAAATTTGTGGAGAAGAAATGAAAAGAATAAGAGATATATTAGACGTTTGGATAGATTCTGGATCTGCAACATTCGCTACTAATGTTTTTCCAGTTGATTTTATAGTTGAAGGTTTAGACCAATTTAGGGGTTGGTTCTATTCATTGGCCGTATTAGGAAAAATATACTATGAAAAGATACCATATAAAAACGTATATGTTCATGGATATATTCTAGACAAAGAAGGGAAAAAAATGAGTAAGTCTTTAGGAAATGTAGTAGATCCTCTATTCTTGATAGAGAAATACAATATAGATACAATAAGATACTATTTATCTTCAATAACAGAAGCTTATCATGATCTAGCATTGAATGATGAGGATATAAAAGTAAAACAGAATAATTTGAATATTCTATGGAATTGTCACAACTATCTAATAGAATATTGTAAATATTATGAATTTAATCCAACCCAATATTATCCAGAAAAGCTAGAATGGGAGGATAGATATATGTTGCATTTATTAGAAAAAACTAAGAAAGAAATTTATGAAAGTTTAGATAATTTTGAAATATGGAAAGCTGGAAGACTTTGTGAGAAAGTTTTCTTAGAATTATCTAGATTTTATATTAAAATAACTAGAAATAGAATAAAAGAAGATCATAAAAGAGTTCTTTGGGTAATATATAAGGTTCTAATTGATCTAATAAATATATTCTCTATCGTAAGTCCACATATTTGTGAAGCTATATTCCTTAATTTGAAAAATCAATTTGGAATAAAAAAAGAAAGTATTACTTTAGAGGATTTACCGAGCATTGAAGAAAAATATATAGAGGAAAATATGGATTTAGAAAAAGAAATTTTTGATAAAACTTTAGAAATGGGTCTCAGATTAAGAAATATGTTGAATATAAATATTAGAAAACCACTAAAAAAATTAGAAATATTTAATGAAAATGAGGAAATAATGAATATTATTAAGAAATTCGTCAATTTATATAAAGATCTCTTAAATGTTAAAGAAATATCATTCTATAAAAGCAAAAAAGAATTTTATATTGAAGAAAACGGCTTTTTCCTATCATATGATACAGAATTTAATGAAGAACTAGAAGAAGAGTGGATATATAGAGAATTAAGAAGAAATTTGCAAGAAATAAGAAAAGAGATGGGCTTAAGAAAAACTCAAAAATGTGAGTTTTATATAAGAGGAAATGATAAATTGAACAAGATAATATCAAAATATAAAAACAAATTAGAGTCTGAAACAGATTCTTATATAAAGATTTTGGAAATTTTGCCAGAAAAGGCAAAAATTAAGAAAATAAAGATATCTGATTACGATATCGAAGTTGGTGTTATATCATAAGGATATTTATAAATTTTATTTTTTAATGTTTATAAATGGCTAAATGGGAGGCTAACAATGTTGTAGTAAATGTTGATCTAAAAACAAAGTTGCCACTAGATAAGATTGCTTCAAAATTGGAAGATGCAACATATGATCCGGAACAATTTCCAGGTTTGATATTCAGGACGGAAAGGGACCAAAAAAAGGTAACAATTCTAATGTTTAATAGCGGAAAAATGGTAGTAACTGGACTTAAAAGTATTAAAGAAGCAAAAGAATACGTTGAATATATAAGAAAAATTTTAAAAGAAATCGGAATAGAAACTCCTAAAGATTACAATGTTTCTCCAAAAAATTATGTAGTAAACGGAAAGTTTGATTATGATAATATAGATGTTAGCAGAATGCTAGAAGAATTAGAAGCTGCAGAATATAATCCAGAACAATTTCCGGGAGTAATAGTAAAATACAAAAAAGATGATATAAAAGTTACTTTCTTAATATTCCACACGGGAAACTTTGTATGTACTGGAGCAAAGACAGAAGAAGAAGCGGATTATATTATACATGAGTTTGAAAAAGAGATTATAAGCAAGTATGCTAAATAATAATAAAATGGAAACTAAAACTGGAACTACAATAGTAGCTATAAAATTTAAAGATGGAGTTGTAATAGCGTCTGATAAAAGAGCTTCTGCTGGAGCTTTAATGACAATAGATAAAAATACTCAAAAAATATATGAAATTACAGATACTATACTGTTAGGAACTGCCGGCTTAGTTGCTGATGCACAAATGTTAGCAAAATTTTTATCATCTGAATTAAAATTAAAAGAGCTTAGAAGCAAAATAAAAGTAACTGCAGAAGAAGCTGCAAACTTATTAGCAAGAATAATGTATTCTTATAAATACTTTCCATTCTTAACACAATTAATCATTGCTGGAAAAAATAAGAATGATTATTCAATATATATGCTAGATGAGTTGGGAGGTTTAACGAAACATGATAACTTTATAGCTGTGGGATCCGGAATGATGTATGCTTTGGGAGTTCTAGAAACTGGATATAAAAATGATATGACAAAAGAAGAAGCAAAAGAACTTGCTAAAAAGGCAATAATTGCTGCTATAGAAAGAGATTTAGGAAGTGGAGAAGGCATAGATATATATACAGTAAGCGATTCTGGAATAGAAAAAGAAACCATAAAAATAGAAAAAAAGATTGAAAAGATTTAAATTTTTTATTTTTTTAATAAATGAATTTAGATAAGTTAAACTAGCAAACTGGTAATTTATAAATTTATGATGAATAACATAAAAGAAGAGTTATTAAAAGAATTTAAAAAAGAAGACATAGAAAAAGTAGTCTTTGAAGCAGCTAAAATTGTAATTTACGTGAATAATAAAGATATATTCTTAAACGGATATGAAATTGGTAAAAATTTAGCTCAAAAATACAAAAAGAGAGTTGAAATTAGATATAATCATAAGCTTTTAGATAGCAAGGAATCTATTCTGAATTCTTGTGAAAAAATATTACAAGAAAATGGCGTAAAAGTAAAAAGAATCTTTTTAGAGAGACATAGATCAATAATCGTTATAGATACATACGAACCAGAAAAAATAAATTTAGAAATAATTAACAAGATAAGAGAAAGAACACTATGCAATGTTGTAATAAAAAGATCTCCATTAAAATCTTCGAGGATAGTAGATCTAGTCAGATCTTATTTACATAAAAACTCAAAATATAGAACTTCTTTTTTAGATTCCGTAGGAGAAAGGATAATAAAAAGAAAATACGAGAGGTCTAAAGGGATATATAAATTGTTTATCTTAGGAAGCGGAAGAGAAGTAGGAAGATCTTGCTTCTTACTAAAAACTGATGAAAGTAATATTTTAATTGACTGTGGAGTTGGAATGGATATTGGAAGTGAAAAATATCCATTGATAAATTCTGAAGATTTTAATATTTTAGATTTAGATGCAGTAATTATTACTCATGCTCATTTAGATCATGTAGGTTTTTTACCATATTTATTCAGATTGGGATGGAAAGGTCCTATATACTTAACAGAGCCTACTAGAGATATTGCTGCATTATCTATGTTAGATTTTACGAAAGTTAGCAAAAAAACAGGTAAAGAATATTTATATGGGATAAAAGAAATAAAAGAATTTATAAAACATAGCATAACTTTAAGTTATGAAGAGGTAACTGATATAACTCCAGATATAAAAATTTGTTTTTATGATGCAGGACACATTTTAGGATCTTCAATGGTTCATATCAATATAGAAAACAAACATAATCTACTCTATACAGGAGATTTTAAATTTTTTCAGTCAAAATTTCTTAATAGACCAAAAACAATCTTTCAAAGGTTAGAAACACTGATAATAGAATCTACATATGGAGGAAACAACGATTTTCACCCAAATAGAGAAGAAACAGAGGCTAATTTTATAAAAGAAATAAAAAATACTATAGAAAATGGAGGAAAAGTAATAATACCGGTTTTATCCGTTGGAAGAGCTCAAGATGTTTTATTGACTCTATCCGAAAATATTGAAAATGGTTCTATTCCCAAAGTAAATATTTATATTGAAGGAATTTTATGGGAAACGTCATTAATACATACTTCCTATCCAGAATATTTAGGAGAAAACTTAAAACAGAAGATATTAGAAGGAAAAAATCCTTTTGATAAAGAATATATAATTAAAGTGAATCCAAAAGAGAGAGATCAGATAATTGAGTCAAAAGAACCTTACATTGTTGTTGCTACATCAGGAATGATGCAGGGAGGACCAGTTGTAGAATATTTTAAAAAATTGGCAAGTGATGAAAAAAATCTTCTATCTTTTGTTTCATATCAAGCAGAAGGAACTCTAGGAAGAAGAATATTAAATGGAGAAAAATCTTTCATCATAGATAATGAAAAAATTGATTTAAGAATGAAGTATATTAAATTTGAAGGTTTTTCTGGTCATGCAGATAGAAGAGAAGCTATTAGCTTTATAGGAAGGCTCAAACCAAAACCAAAACAAATTTTTGTAGTTCATGGAGAATATCCGAAATACTTTGAATTAGTAAATTCGATAAGAAGAAAATTTAATATCGAAAGTTACGCTCCAAAAAATGGAGACGGTCTTTTGTTAAACATATAAAAACTATTTTTAATAAAATTTTATGTTTATTGTAATCGAAGGAATTGATGGCTGTGGAAAAACAAGAGTTATCGAGGAATTAAAAAAGAGATTAGAAGAAAAAGGAAATAAAGTATTTTTAACAAAAGAACCTTTTGATAATAGAATTAAAGAATTAATAAAATCTATAATAAAAGAAGAACACCCAAAGAATAAATATTTTGGCCTCTTTTTAGCATGTTTATTTGCTGCAGATAGATATTTACATCAAATTGAAATAGAAGATAAACTAAATCAAAATTTTATTATTATATCTGATAGATACTATTATTCTTCATTTTCCTATCAATCCAATTATGAGAACTTTGATTTGGAATGGTTAAAAAATTTGCATAAATACATAAGAAAGCCAGATATAGTCTTTATATTGGATGTTCCAGTTAAAATAGCTCTTGAAAGACTTAAAGAACGTTCTGAAAAAAATTCTTATGAAACAGAAGATTTCCTAGAAAAAGTTAGAAAAAAATATTTGGAACTTCCGAAAATATTAAAAGATGAAAAAATATATATAATAGATAATTCTGGAAAAATAGAAGATACTGTAAATAAAATACTAAGTATTATTAGCATTTAAATCTTTTATTACTTTATATATTTCTTCTCCTATTTTTTTCTCATCAACATTACTACAAATATTTTTTATTATTTCTTTTGCCTCATCTAAAATTTTATCTTTTATACTAAAATCTTTATATGTTGCAATTTTTTCCAAAGAATCTTCCATTTTTCTAGTGAAATCTACATCTAAAATTTCTGGAAAATATTTTTCAAAAATATCCAATATTTTTTCTCCTAATTTAGTAATTCTTATAGATCTTCCATCAATATATTTTCTATTATAGAGTGTTACTATAATTTCTGCTCTAGTAGATTTTGTACCTAAATTCTCCTCTTCCATTTTCTTAATTAAACTAGCTTGGTTATATCTTGGAGGTGGAGAAGTTTTTCTTTGTCTTATGTATTTCTTAAGAACGTCATAATATTCACCTTCTCTGAAATCAATATCTAAAAATCTATCTTTCAAAAAATCTAAATATAAAATAATCCATCCCTTTTCCAAACATTTTTCATATTCAAAATAAAAATTTTCTTCAAAAACGATTTTATTTTTTTTGATAATTGCAGGGTCCATAAATGTAGCAAAAAATCTTCTAACAACTAAATCATATATTAAAAATTCACCCTTATTTAAATCATAAGGTATCTCACCTGTAGGATATATTGCTGGATGTATATCTTCTTTTTTCCCATTGTTTGGCTTTAAAATACGCTTACTTTTAAGCAAATCATAATAAAAAGAATATTTTTTAAATCTAGCTAAATTTTCCATTATTTTTCTAAAATTTATAGTATCTGGTAATATTTCTGAAGAGGTCCTCGGGTATGAAATATATCCTTTCTCATAAAGTTTTTGGAGAATACTTAATGTTTGTTTCGGAGTTATTTTATATATTCTATATGCATCTATTTGTATATTAGTTAAATTATAAGGATGTGGGGGTTTTTCTTCATATTTTTCAGAGATAACTTTCAAAACCATTATTTTATTTTTTATTTTACTCTTTATTCTTTCCGCTTCTTCTCTACTTTTAATTTTTCCGCCATATATCAATTTTAATATTTCTTTTTCCTTTTTTATATCTAAATAGATTAAATAGTAAATTTCTGGTTTGAATTCTTTTATTTCTTTCTCTTTTTCAAATATCAATTTCAATGTTGGCCCTTGAACTCTTCCAATACTTAAAACATAATCCTTAGTATATTTTCTTAAAGATCTTGTTAATATTCTTGATAAATTAATACCATAAAGCCAATCTAATATATGTCTAGTTTCTCCAGCTATTGCTAATCCATAATCAATGCTTTCTCTAATATTTCTGAATGCATTAGATATATCTTGCTTAGTTATGGCAGAAAAAATCATTCTCTTAGCATTTTTCTTTCCTAAAGAAAATCTAATAATATTATAACCTATTAATTCCCCCTCTATATCGTAGTCTGTAGCTAAAATAATATTATTTTCGTCAGAAAATTTTCTAAACATATCTATATAGGCTTTTTTTATAAATATTTTATCCTCAAAATATGAAGGAACCCATTTATAGTCAAAAGTGGGATATTTATATGTTTTATCAAGATCCGAAATTGTATATAAATGTCCAATTGATGGAACTACATAAAAGTTTACTCCATTAAGATTAAAATAGTAATAATAAACACCTTCTCTAAATTTAATTTTTTTAAAACTAGAATTAGATAAAAACAAAGCAATATTTCTAGCTACAGATGGTTTTTCAGCAATTATTAGCATAAAATTCTAATTTTAATCAAATTTTATAAAATGCGGGGGCGGGGATTTGAACCCCGGACGGATCTAATCCATCGGGACCTAAACCCGACCCCTTTGACCTCTCGGGCACCCCCGCAAAATCAGAATGGGAACTTTTCTTCATTTATCCTGAACCCCGAATCTTCATCATCTTATATATAATTTTTCTTTTGGAAAAATATTTTTATGATAACTTATATCGATCTTTTAAAATGGTTTATTGAAAATCAAGAAAAAATAAATAACTCAATCGTTAGAGATGTTTTTTCAATAAAAAACGGTTTAGTTTTAGAAATATACAAAAAGGATTTAGAAAAAAGATATCTTTATATAATTCCGGGTAAAATAATTTTTTTATCTGACAAAAAATTAGAAAAAATAAAAAATAAATTTTCGGATAAATTAAAAAAAGATTTGATAAATAAAAAAATTCAAATATCTTTAGAAGATGATAAAATTTTAATAATAGAATCTGAAAACATCAAAATATATTGTGAATTAATTCCTAATGGATTAATAGTTGTAACTGATATGGAAAATAAAATATTATATGCTACAAAATACAAGGATTTCGGATATAGAAAGATAAAATCAAATGAAAAATATCTTAAACCCCCAAAAAATTTTATTGTTGCAATAGAAATTTCTAAATTTAAGGAAAAGTTAGAAAAAACAAATAAAAAAGATATTGTTAGATTTTTAGCTATAGATTTAGGATTATCTGGAAAGTATGCCGAATATATACTAGAAAATCTAAATATTGAAAAATCAAAAAGTCCAAAAGATCTTTCCGATACAGAAATTGTCAATATTTTTAACCTTTACAAAAACTTATTTGAAAAAAAAGAAGTACTTTATGAAAATCAATGGTATTCTGATGTAAATTCTCTTTTTGAAAAGATATATTTTGATGAAGAAATAGAAAATAAAAAGAAAATTATTGAAAAAAAGAAAGAAGAAATTAAAAAAATACTTGAAGATCAAAAACAAAAACTTTCAGATTTTGAAGAAGAAATAAAAAATTTAATGGATATAGCCAACTTAATAAAGGAAAATTATTGGATATTTCAAGATTATAACATCGAAAATATAGAAAAATTTCTTAAATCTAAAAATTTAGATTTCTCAGTCGAAAAAAAAGATGGTAAAATATTTATAAAAATTAAAAACATAAATTCTTAATTTTCATATACAAAAATATGAGAAATATATATCGAAAGATTATTAAATTAACTTGTAATATATTATGAATGGTAGGAGAAAAGTACACTGGATTTTGTGTTAAATGTAAAAAAAATGTAGAGATAAAAAACGCCGAAATGGTTACTTTAAAGAATGGTCGAACTGCTGTAAGAGGAGTATGTCCAAATTGCGGCACGAAAGTATTTAGATTTATAAAATCTTCTTAATTTTTTTAAATATAGTATTCTTTTCTTAACTTTTGCATTCTATCTAGATAGCTATTTAATTTGTTTATCTTCGGAATCTTATTAACTTCATCTCTTCTTATGGTAACATTTATAATTTCTAAAAATTTGTTAAACGCAATTTTATTATCTAAAGGTCCATATATAATACCTTTAACTCCTGGCTCTCCATCAAAAATCAACATATTATCGGCTATATAATCTAATAAAACAATATCGTGGTCTATAACTAGAGCTGCCTTATCTTTAGATTTAATTATATCTCTTATAAATTTTGCTAAATTTATTCTTTGTTCTATATCTAAAAAAGCAAAGGGTTCATCTAATACATATAAATCTGCCTCCTTTACTAAGGTAGAAAAACAATATAAAGTTTGTAATTCTCCTCCAGATAGTGTATTAACCTTATGATCTAGCAAATCGGATAAATTAAGTCTTATTAAATATTCTTCATAATATTTCCTATAATCTGGATTATATTGACGTATAAACTCTTCTACAGTAATATTCAAATCTGAAAAATCAAAATACTGTTTTTTATATGATAAAGTACATTTTTTACTTAAAATTCCTTCAAAATTTAATTCTCCAGATATTAATTTTGCAAAAGTTGATTTTCCTATTCCATTTCTGCCTATAACGCCTATTATTTCTCTTTCTCTTATAAAACCACTTTCAGATTCTAAAGTAAAACCATCTAATTTTACTTTTAAATTCTTCCATTCTACTATTTTTTCTCCTATTTTTTTATCAGTATATGGCTTTACTTCAAATCTTATTGCTTTATCTCTTATTTTCAGATTTTCCTTTTTAATATATCCCTCTAAATATTGATTTATTCCCTCACTAGTTCCGATAGGAGTAGAAAAAATACCATATGCTTTTTGTACACCATAAACAATATGAATTATATCAGCAAGAGAATTTATAAATGAAAGATCATGATCAATTATTAAAATTGAATCTCCAAGATCTTTTAACTCAAGTATTTTGGACGCTAACTTTATTCTTTCGTATATATCTAAATAGTTTGTTAGCTCATCTATTAATAAAACATCGTGTTTTTTGTATATAGAAAATATAAAAACTATCTTTTGTAATTCTCCTCCAGATAGTTCTTTTATTCTTCTATTTAAAATTTTTTCTAAAGAATATTCCTCTATTATTTTATTTTGATCATCTCCAGATAATTCTCTAATTAATTCATTAACAGTTTTATCTCCGTAAAACTTCAGGAAAATAAAAATATTCTGCGGCTTATAGGAAATTTTTATTTGATTATTATATAATCTTTCAAAATATTTCTGCAATTCAGTTCCTCTAAAATTAGAAATTATTTCTTTATTTTCAAAATTTTTATTATACTGACCAAAATTTGGTTTTAATATTCCAGCTAACAAAGATATAGCTGTAGATTTTCCTATTCCATTTCTTCCAATTATTCCAACTATATTTCCTTCTTTAATTAAGGGTAAACCATACAATCTAAAAGTATTAGGACCATATTGAAATACTAATCCGCTATTTGGTTCTTTTGAGATATTTATAATATTTATAGCCTTAAATGGACATTTTTTAACGCATATTCCACAACCGATACAGAGAACTTCATCTATTGTTGGTTTTTCATTTACTATATTGAAAATTGGTTTTTTATTCCTTTGAACAGGACAAACTGATATACAAATGTAGTTACATTTTTGAGGAGCTTTACATCTTTCTCTGTCAACTATTGCTATTCGTTTCATATTTTTCCGTGTATTTCTTTGTTTTTTTCAATTATTTCTTTTAGCTTTCTTCCAATATCTGTATCTAAACTAATATTAACTTTACCTTTCTTGTCTAAATTTATTTTGCATATTAATTCGTTTTCTGATATTAAAGAAATTTTTTTACCAGCATATTCCTTTCCAAAATCAATTAATATATAATCTCCTATTAATTTAATATTTTTTGGATATATATTATGCTTCAAAATATCTTTGGATAAAACTTCTACCCTAAACTTATAGGCATATGATATCTGTCTCAAAAATGATTTTTCTCTTTTTATGAATTTTTTCTTAATTTCTTTTGGCAAATAGAATCTTATACTATTACCAACTATATCTACATCTAACTCTTCGTATCTTTCAGAAAATCTCTCTTTTATCAAATCTTTTAAAAATTCAAATAGTTTATTTTTTTCTTTTGATTTTACAGGAACTACCACAATTTCTTCACCAAAAGTATATAATTCATATTCTAAATCTCCAGTTAATATATCTCTAACTTCAACTACTGGCCTAGCTAAATCTTCTTCAGTCATTCCTGTAGGAACTTTTACTTTTAATTCTAAAGTATAAACTTTTTCTATCTGTCCTCTTTCTATGAAAATAATAGTATCTACTACATGTGGTATAATTCCTAATTCTGCTCTAGATATTAACCTATGAATAGCATCTATAGGTCTTTCTACATGTAAAACTCCTATCATACCCACACCCGCAAATCTTAGATCAATATATAATTTAAAATCTTCTGTATTTCTCATTTCATCAAATATAACATAATCTGGCCTAGATAATAGTAAAATATCGTGTATTTCTCCAAATTTTGCAAAATTTTTAGAATATTGTACTATATCTTGAGATAAATCTAAATCTCTAGGAGATTCTATAGTTTTTACTATTTTTCCTTTATTTCTATACCATTCTGCTAATGCTTGAGCAAAAGTAGATTTTCCAGATCCTGGCTTTCCTGCAATAATAATTCCTTCCGCACTTTTTTCTAATCTTTCTATTAGAACATCTGACAATTTGTAATCTTCTAATTTTTTCTTTATAATCGGTCTTACTATCGTTATTTCATAACTGTCAGATAGGGGTGGTTTTACAATTACAATTCTATAAATACCTTGTTGAACAACAATACTGTTTGGCTTTTCAATTTCTATAAAACCATCTCTTCTCGTTCTGGCCAAACTAATAATTTCTTCAACTAGATTTTCCATAGATGTTCTATCTAATATTTCATCAATTTCTTCGACATACCAATTTCCAGGACTTCCTCTTTTTCTTTTTATTTTACATCCTTCTATTATATGAACAGACATTGTATCTTCAGTGAAATATATTTCATAGGATGGTTTTTCAATTCTGTTAGGATCTATATACATAGCTTTAACTCCATAAGCCAGAGATAATTCATATAAAACTTTATCAGATGTAAGCAATACCCCATCTACAGATTTTGTTATTTCTAAAATAGAAAAATCTATACTTCCTTCTTTAGCACTTTTTATTTCATGATCTTTAGGATAAAATCCAATTATTGATATTTTATAGTTATATTTTTCTGCATTTTCTCTTAATTTTTGAACCTCTTTTAAGCCTACAAAACCTTTATCTAAACCTTTATTAGCTTGATTTTGCAATTCCGCTAAAGCAGGCAAAGGAATTATAATTTCTTCTACTTTTATAGCTCCTCTATCAAGAGATTCAGATATATATTGAGATATTAATATTGAAGTATCTAATACAGCACGATTTATCTCTAATTTATCCATAGACTTCCTTATTATATTTATTTTCAAATTCTTTTAATTTTTTTATAAGATTTTGTATACTTTCCAATATTAAATCTCTAGGTTTTTTCGTTCCATTTGTTTTTAGATAGAAGTATATATTTTTCTTAAGTGGATGATCCTCTTTCCATGCACACATTATTACATTTGGATTATTATCTAATTCCTCTTTTAACAACATAAATATTGTTGGCTTGTTTTTTTCGATTACAATTTCTATCTCACTTTCATTTTCTTTTAATATTTTTATATTCATAGAAAATATCTTTACAGAAAATTTTTTATTTATTATTTTTTAATCTTTTAACCTTTTCATTTATAAAATCTATTTCTATAATTTCTCCAGTTTTTATATTTCTTAAATAGACTATTCCAGAAACAGGTCTATGACCTAATTCTAATTGATACTTAGTTATATCTTGAAAAGTAGAGGTATTAAACATTTCTATTCCACGATATACGCCGTAAGAAGCTCTATGAATATGTCCAGTATGATAGATATCAGGAACTATATCTATAACCAGAGGATCGTCATTCAAATATGGTACATATGGACTGGCACCATGAGATGGATTCATATGTCTAAGCATTAAAGAAAATTTCATAATTTCAGAGGGATTTTCGTATCCACCATTTTCTCTTATACTAGAAATTTCAGAAACAAACCAATCAAAAGAATATCCGTGATACATTAGAACAATGAGATTATCTATATTCAAATAACATGGATTAGATAATAAAAATATATTTTTTAAGCCATATATATCATTTAAATATTCTTTAGGAATGGGAGGTTGAGGATCTGCAATCCTAACCACATCATGATTACCAGGAATTATTACTACTTTTATATATTCAGGAATATCTAATATATATTTTTCAAATTCTTTATATTGTTTTTCATAGGAAGAAAACTCTAGCTCATTTTCTTGATCTGGATATATTCCAACTCCATCTACATTATCTCCAACAATTAATAAGTAACCTATTTTTTTAGATATTTCTCTTAATTTTTCATCTCCATATTCTCCTTTTAAAAACGAAATAAATCTATTAAATACTTTTTTCAAGAATAATTTGCTTCCAATTTGAAAATCTCCAGTTAAAAGAATATAAGCGTCCTGATTTCCCTTTTTTACTTCTGATCTATGCGGTACATCGGGAAAAACAACTTGTTCAGCAAAAAAAGTATTTCCGGATAACTTTCCTATAAATCCAATAACCGAATCTAAAGGTATATCTTTTGCTAACTTATAATTTTTGATATCTTTTCCAACAAAAACCTTTATTTTTCCGGTATTATCTTCTAAAATAAAATAAATTCCTTTTTCAGTTATCTTTTTATCGTATATTATTCCAGAAATTGCCACTTTTTCTTTAAAAGGTATATTAGAGATGCTATAAGAATTTCTTAAATCTAAATGTTCATTTAGAATACGTCTTATTTTATTTAATCTATTTTTAAAATAAGAAACCCAGGTATTTACAGTTATATCATTTTTGTTGTTATTATTGTAGCTTTTTAATATTTTTATAGTCAAATCATTTTCTTCTCCTACATATCTATCTACTTTTTCATGTATTAAAACCTCTTCTTGATCATTCTCTTCGTTAAAATCTTCTTTTTCTTTTGATTTTTTAAAATATTCTTCTAATATTTTTTTATCAATTATAAAAGTTCCTTTATCATCTAAAAATTTTGCTATTTTTTCTATATCCTCCTCTGAAAGATTAAAAATAAGAGGGTAAGAATCTGCAGAAATCAAATATCCCTTTTCATATATTTTTTTTAATATCTTATCATCATGCATTTAATATGTTTCTATACAAAAGATCATATATTTTTTTAATATCCTTCTCATCCATAAGAAGCTTATATATTTTTTTGTATCCTCCGCGCTTGCCTTCAGATATTGCTTTGCTCTCTATGAAATTTCCTAAAATCATTTCTAAGTTTCTCATATTTTTATAAACTGCAGATTTTCCTAAAGAAGAAATTGATAAACTACTTGACAATTTACAATATTCTTCATATAAATCTTCAAATGAGACATAAATATCGTTGTTTCTGATTATTACATTTATTAGAGATAACATAAGCAATCTTTGAGTAGAATTCAAGGAAAATACTATGGATTTTATTATATCAAAGTCTATGTTTTCAAAAGCTTCATCTACATCGTCTTTATCTATTTTAGATTTGTTTTTACTATCTGCAATAAGAGCTGAGAGTCTTAAAACATTTATAGCTACTCTTGCGTCTCCAGAGAAATATTTTGCTACTTTTGCTGATATATAATTAATAATGCTTTGATCTATTGCCCCTTCTCTAATAGCTAATTTTGCTCTATCTTTCAAAATTTCCCTCAAAGCTTCAGCATTATAAGGTGGAAATTCAACTTTAATAAATGAAGAAAAAGAAGATTTTGTTCTTGGATCTAGATTATTTAGAAAAGTAATATTGTTAGATATTAAGATTAGAGATATCTTCGATGGTAACTCTATATCAAAATCTCTAAGTAGCAGATACAAAATATCTTCATTGTTTTTTTCGTTTATTAAGGAATCGAATTCGTCTAAAAACAGGATTAGCTTAAAATCATGATTAGAAAGATAATCAAACAAATTTTCAATCATTTCATATTTTCTTTTCCCTTTTCTAAATCTTTCATTTGTCACGTCGCTATATATTTTTCCTATTACATAATAATCTGCTTCTCTAGAGATGAGACTTTTACAATTTATATAAGATACTTTGATATTTGCTTTTTTGCTTATAGTAATACTTTTCATTACACTTCCAATATATCTTGCTAATAAAGTTTTTCCAGTACCAGTATTTCCATAAAAAAGCATATTTACTCCTCTTCTAGATACTAGAAAATCTTTCAAAGAACTTAAAATTATTTTTAATTGATCTTCTCTATGTAATATTTTTTCTGGTAAAAAATCTTCACCTAAAACTCTGTCATTTGCAATAATAGACGATTTCTTTTCTACAAAACCAATATCTCTTACAAAAAAGTCTATTATGCTAGTTTTGTTCATTTTATTATTATGTTAGAAAATATTAAAAATCTAAACTTTTTATAAATTTTTTCTTATAGAATATTTTTACGAATTATCAATAGAAAACGAATACTTTTCCTCTTCAATACTCACTTAGCCTAAAATTTCATAATCCGTCCTTTTTTCTTTTATTTTTACTTATTTTTAGCAATGTTTATAAGTATTGATTTGCGAAAAATTTATAAATTGATTTTTAAATTTTATCATACACATGTTTCAAAGTATAATAGAGTTTTATCTTTATATTTGAAATCTTCCATTACTACTAATTAGTAATAACATAACAGAAAATTTTTAAGTAAATTATTATAAAATCTTTAGCGGATTATATGATCAAATCTTTACACTTTTATCTATCTCAGACTGTCTATCAATTTTTTTATTTTCTCTATGTCAATATCATTATGTGGCTTTAAGTCAATTTTTTCAAAATTTTTTAAAATTATAAAGTTTTTAATATCCTCATAATCTCTAACTAAGAATACTTCTTGTCTAAAACCAGTTAAATCTTTAATTTTATCTTCAGTTATGTATATTTTAGAATTGTATTTTGATATATACGAAAGAACATCGCTATTTATTATATCTACAAAAACAATTGGAGATCTTAAGTTATTTTTGATTAAAAAAGAAATTTTAGGTATTATATCGCTATTTTTTTCTATTTTATTTACTAATATCTTAGAGAGCGTATTATAATCTTTTATTAGAGATATATATTTCTTCAAGTATTTATTCAGCAAATTAATATTATTTTTTTCATCTTTTTTTTCTTCTTTTAGATCTATCGAAAAATCTTCTGGTTTACTTTTTTCATAAATTCTTTTTTTCCTTATTCTTTTCTTTTTGGTATCTAATTCTTCTTTTTCAGATTCTTTTATTGTTTCTAAAGCTGCAAAAGGTTCTAATTTTCTGTTTTTAAAACTTTTTCTAAGAATTTCTATATATTCTTTATAGTCATTTGATATTTTTTTAGCTTTTCTAAAAAGATCTTTATTTTCAGTTAGAGCAAAATATGCCGATATATATGCATCGATTTCATGATTATCTTTCAATATCTCTTTTAATTTTTCGTTAGTATAAAACTTCTTCTTTTTATCCAAAGGTATATCTTTTTTAGGATAATAGATACCCAGATTTAACTTAGAAGCTATTTCTATTATTTTTTTAGGTATTTTATGTTTATCAGTAGATATTAAAACTACCCCTTCTATATTCTTTATTGTTTCAACTATTTTTTCTGTAGAAATGTTTTTTCCACTGAAATGAAAATCTATATTTCCATCTTCATCAATTGAAACAATTCCGATTGTAGTTCCTGGATCTATTCCAACAATTTTAGCTTTAATTTAGATATATTGCTATATAATCTTTTAAATATTTTTTGACTAAAAAATAAAAAATGCCCAACAGTTGGATCTACTTGGTGGAACTACAAAATAATAAACCAGGAACACTTGCAAAAATAATAAAAAATAATGCTCCAAAATATGTTAAAGAACAGATAAAAAGATTAATAAAGGAAGGCAAAATAAAAAATATTAGTGATTTATCTAGAATTATATCCGAAAAAGGAGATATAAATATAGTTTTTAGAGAATTAGGTATAGAAAATAAAGAAAGAAGATTTGGAAAAGGAAGTGTAAGATGTATAATATGCGGATCTCATGATAGAGTAATTAGAAGGTATAACATATATATATGTGGTAGATGCTTTAGAGAATGGTCAAAAATTTTTGGATTTGAAGTTAAGGGAGAATAAAAATGGTGGATATAGTAAATGATTTTTTTGCACATGCAACGAATTGCGTAAATGTAGGAAAATTTGAAGTAAGTTTTTCCCCAATAAATAAACTATTAATAAATATTTTAGAAAAACTAAAGCAATATGGATATGTTATAGAATATGAGATTGTTTCAAAAGAAAAGGGTGGAAAGGTCAGAGTAGTATTTTCTGAAAATTTTAATAAAGGAAACTCCATAAAACCAAACTTTCCAGTTAGTTATAAAGAATTTGAAAAATATGAGAAAAGATATTTACCAGCCAGAAATTTTGGAATATTACTAGTTTCAACGGATAAGGGAATTAAAACTAATGAAGAATGTAAAAAAGAAAAAATTGGAGGAGTTTTAATAGCTTATGTATATTAGAGCTTTTTTAGACTATCTTCCAACTTATTTTTTAGCTCATTTTCCTTAATTTTATCAGATATTCTCAATATTTCTGATTCTAAATAGGATAATTTTCGATATATTATGGCTATAGCCGTCCAAATTTGAGCTGTTGCAGGATCTTCAGCTTTCAAATAAGCATTTTTATGTTCTTCGACTTCTTTTAATAAAGTATTTAAAAAATCTCTTATAACTGGATCTAGATCCTTTTTCCAACTCATTTTTTATATTCCATTAAAATTTTGTCTTTTGTTTCTTTAAAGTACTTTGTAAATTCTTCAGGTTTTAATCCTAGTTTTATATAATTGCTAAATTGATTTTTATACTTATTTGGATCATTTCTTAACAGGTATTTTGCATAATCTTCAATATGTTTGCCTTCTATTCTATCATTTGATGGAATTTTATCTGGCGAATGTGGTACTTCTAAACCGGCATCTAATAATCCTTTTAGAACTGCGAAAACTGATGCTCCTTTGGTAGGAGAGTGCCTACCTATATCTAATATGACTTTTTTGTATCCTCTCTTTAAGGCTTCAAATCCAGCAATTAATCCCGTAAGATAAGCAGTTGGTATATTACCTCTATGTCCTAGCCATTTATATTTCTTATACAAATGTTTTGAATGTATAGTAAATATTGTTCTATCTCCATTCTCGTCATATTCTACTAAATGAACTGTAAAATTCCATATACCCTTTCTAACGACAATTCTGGGTAAATTAGATTTTAATAATCTTAATCTTTTTCTATAATCTGTTTTTCCCTCCCTTCTTCTTCTATATCGTACAGAATATCTAGGACCATGAGCCATTCAAATTATTAAAAATAAAAATATTTAAGAAATTAAATTAATATGCAATCATTGAGCAGATGTAATAAAAGTTTAGAAGATATTCTGAATGAAATTATAGTTCAAAAAATTGCTGTGGGACACATAAATTTTAAAGAGCATTTAGATATATCTGCGTCAACACTTTCAACTATTTTATATTTTTTGGAAACAAGAGATTTAGAATCGTTTAATTTATATTTCTTGAGAAATTTTAAATTTGAAAATGAGAAACTATTCAAAAAAGTAATTCCAGAAAATATTTGTAAAATGCTATATTGTAGAATTAATGATCAAGTTTTTTTAAAAGATTTATATATCGAGAATTTTGGATATATAAAAATTTTTGCTAAACCGGATGCTTTTTTTGGCGATCTTCCCATAGAAATTAAAAGTATATCTCTAAAGATGTTAAATGGCGGAAAATACAAATTTTTAGAGAGATACGGAAGATATCAAGCAGAAATGTATGGTTATATTCTAAATAAAGATACGGCATATCTTATAATGATTATATATAATAATAATCTAAAAATTATTAATTATAAAGTTATAAAAATTGATCTAAACTTAGAGAAAATAAATAAAAGAGTTGTAGATGCCCTTAAAGATGTTGTTTTGCCTATGTTAAAAAAAATTCATTTCGCCGCGGGCGGGATTTGAACCCGCGCCCCCTTTCGGGGAAAGGATTAGCAATCCCTCCCCTTGGGCCGCTCGGGCACCGCGGCATAATTTTATAATCAATTTAACATTTTTTAAAAAAATCTGTTATTGATTTTTGGCTTCCCTGTTTATAAGCTTTTTTTAATTCTTCTAAACTTTTTCTAACTCTTTCTTCGTTAAAGTCATGTTCCTCTACAAGTAATTTAATTACTTTTTCTTCTTCTGGTTCTTTCCACTTTATTTCTTTTATTTCTATACAAGGAGGATTTAAAAAAAATTCATATAACTCTCTCCAATCAATATTATTGTAATATCTCTCCCATCCAACATATTTAAATAATTTTTCTGGATCTTCGGTATTTTTTATCAATTCATATGCAGTTTTTAATCCTATTCCTGGAATTCCTTCTGGATTATAATCTGTTCCAATTATTAATGCTAACCATATTAATTTTTCTCTATCTATTTTTAGACAGTCCAATATTTGTTTTAATTCTAATATCTCCGGGTTTATATCTACCTCCACACCTCTTATTTTTCTTTTTCCAGTTATTACAAGATTTCTTACTGCTCTTTTAGCTCCAAAAATAAGTATATCATAATCTTGAGTAGAAGCAAAATCAACAATTCCATCATTTACTAATTTGGTTAATTGTGCATCTGCTTCAGAGGGAGCTTGAATATAGGGTATTCCCATTGCTTCCAATAATTTTTTCGATTCTTCAATAATTTCTGGGGTTAATCTAGCAGTTCCAACTGAATATTTTTTCATTTCAGATTTAATGCCCAATTCAATAGCTTTTTTATATTTTTCTTCCAATTTTCTTTTATTTTCTTCTCTAATTTCAATTTCTTTTTTCTTAAATTCTGGATTTTTTCCATCAAATACGTAAACTGGTTTTATTCCATTTTCTAAAAGTTTTTTAGTTCTATAAAATAATCCAGAAAGATGTGATGTGATTCTACCTTTACTATCCATCAAAGGAGTACCATCTTCCTGTCTTATTGCTGTTAAAAATTGATATATAGCATTAAAGGCATCAATTGCAATTATTTTTCCGGAAAAATAAGAAATTTCTGTTTCTTTTATACAACCTTCTAATAAATTTCTAATTTCTGCAAGTCCCATTAAGTAAAGATTTAATATATATTTAAATTTTATTATTAGTATGGGAATTTTAGATAAAATATTTGGTAAGAAAAAAGAAAAAGAGGAAATAAAAAAAGAAGAAAAAGTAGAAGAGAAAAAATCCTTAGAAGTTTGTGCCGTTTGTAATCAACCAATTCACGAAAATGAAGAATACAAAACACTATATATACAAGGAAAAAAATATTTAGTACATGTTAAATGTTTTAGAAAAGCTAAAAAAATGGCTAAAAAATACTTGGGGGGAAATATAAAAATTTAGTGCGGGGGAGGGGATTTGAACCCCTGGTGAGCCTAAGCCCATCGGGTCTTGAGCCCGACCCCTTTGACCTCTCGGGCACCCCCGCTATGAAAAATAAGATTGGCTTTAAACTATAAAAATATGTTAATATCTAATGGTAAATAAAAAAGCACTTTTCATAATTTTAGATGGATTAGGAGATCATGTGATAAAAGATCTTGGAAATAAAACTCCTCTTGAAGCTGCTGAAAAACCGAATATAGATAAAATAGCTAGATATTCTGATTGCGGTTTAGTTAATATATTATCTGAAGGAGAAATTCCTGGAAGTGATACAGGTCATTTATCTCTTTTTGGATACGATCTTTCTTTATATCCTGGTAGGGGGGTATTGGAAGCCTTGGGTAGTGAGATAAAATTAAATCTTAATTTAAAAATAGAGGAAGGTGATATAGCATTTAGAATAAATTTTTCTACAGTTTTAAACAACATAGTTATAGATAGAAGGATTGGAAGAAATGATTACGGATTGGATATTATTTTAAATGATTTTAGAAATAAGTTAGAAGAATTAGAAAGAGAATACAACGTAAAAATAAATATTTTGCATACTGTAGAACATAGGGGAGTATTAATAATAAAAGGATTGGAAGGTTATAATGTTACTTCTAATGATTTGCACATGGATTCTTATTTAATTCCAAAAATAATGGCTTTAGATAAAAAGTCTGAGATTACAGCAGAGCTTTTAAATAAATTGATTGAGGAATTCAATAAATTCTCTAACGAGCATTATGTAAATAAGGAAAGAAAAGAAAAAAACTTACCCTTAGTGAATTATTTACTACTTAGAGGAGCATCTATTTATAAAGAGTTGGAAAGAGATAAAAAATTTGAGAAGAAATATGGTTTAAAAGCATTATTTATTGCCGGAGGGGCTTTATATCTTGGAGTAGCAAGATATTTTGGAATGGATGCTTTAAAACCAATTGGAGCTACAGCTACTGTAGAAACATCTCTATTTTCTAAAGCGGAAGCGGTATTAAAAAATAAAGATAAGTATGATATTATTTTTTCGCATATAAAGGCTACAGATTCTTTATCTCACGATAAAAATCCAAAGGAAAAGAAAAAATTCATAGAAAGAATCGATAGGGACTTTTTTGCTAAAGTAAAAGAGGATTTTGATGTTATAATCTTGACAGGAGATCACTCAACATCAAGTATTTTAGGAAGACATGTATCCGATCCAGTACCCATAATGATATATTCTGATAATAATAGATGGGGTCTTGTAAAAAAATTTGGGGAAAGATCATGTAGAAAAGGAAGTTTGGGCTTTTTAAATGGAAAAAATGTAATGAAAATAATTTTGGATAAATTAGATAAAGGTATTATTGTTGGTGAGTAGCTTCTTTTATTTTTTCATTAATAATATTTATTAAATTTGGGTCAATATTTTCTAAATTATCTAAATTTATTTCAGCGTAATCTTTTATTTTTAAATTATCAGGAATCTCTATTTTTGGATGCAATATTCTAACTTCTACTCCTATGACTCCTTGAGGAAGTTTAGCGTGAGCAATAGCAACATTCATAATTTTATTAACTTCTCCAGATTTCTTCATATTTCCTTTAAATATTCTTACAGTGCTGGATCTCTCACCAATAATTTTTCCCGTTAATCTTATCTCAATTCCAATAGCTCCAGCTTTCATGACATCTTCAGCAACTTTTATTGCTATTTTTCTAGCCGCCTTTGTTCCAAATCTTTCTATTCTTGAAGCTATGAGATCTGCAATTATCTCTGAATCTAATAAAGGATTTTCCACAGGTATTGCTTCAATTTGAGGATTCTTAAAACCTAGATTTTTACAAATTTTAATTATTCTTTCTAAGTTTTCATTTGCTTTTCCAAGCACTAATCTAGGTTTTGTACAATAAATAATGATTTTTTCTACTAAAGGAGTATCTATGTAAGTTACTCTGCTTATAAACTTTCCCTTGAATTCTGTTTTCAATATTTTGTTTAATAATACTTCTCTTTTTTTATGTTCAATTATCTTATTTATGTTTTCTGTAACCATTCTTTTATTAAAGATTTTATTAAATTTTTTAATTCTTTCCTTTTATATTTTTTAGAAGTATCATATTGATCAACAAAGATACCATAAATTTCTACATGAGTAGATTTTCTTCTAACTCCTCTTCCTATGTAGTTTATCTTTCTGGGCATAGTATTTCCCTTGTTGACAGCTATATGGAATATTAATATTTTTGAAGGATCTAAATTCATATTTATTGCGTTTTTTTCTAAAGAATCTAATAGTTTTAATAAATATTTTGAGGATTTTACTGGATATCTTCCCTGTTTAATTTTAGCGTTAATATTTTTTCTATGTGGAATATCTCTATCATGTTTATAGAAAGGTATTGCGATCCTTTTTTGTATAACAGCTTCTAAATATCTTTTTGCCGTTTTTATTGGTAGATATTTTATATATCTTGCTAAATTAACAGTCTTTTTTCTAGATATGGGAAGATTGTATGCTTTCACAGATACTAATTTTTTTTGTTCTTTTAGCATATATAGGAGCTTATTATTCATTTGAATTAGAAAGGATAAAAATATTTAAAAAATAAATTTGATTATGTTAGTGAAGGCTTTAGAGTTATCTATAGTATTGATAGTGATATCTTATATTTTTTTGAATTTTATCCAAATTTCAGAAAATCTTTATATTTTTTATAGAGAAAAATATCAATTTTTAGAAAGATTTCTAGTAGGAAGATTTTTAATTAAGTTTTTAACAGAAAGTGAAACTTTATCCTATACAACATGTAATTTGAATGAAAATTTTTCATATTTGATTAATGGAAATTTAAATATAACTGATATAATAAAGAATGCAGAATTGTTGAATAATGTTAAAATAGAAATAGAAGATTTAGAAAATAAAGAAAAAATTTTTGAATTAGGAAATATTAAAAAAGATTTTGTATCCTTCTCTAGAGTTTGTAATTATAATGGAAAATTGATTAAAATAAATGTTTTAGTATGAAATCAAGCGCATTTTTAATTATAGAAATTTTATTGACAATATTTATTGTATTTTTCTTTTTGAATAATATAACGTTGGATTTTAGAGTAGATTTAAATTCTTTCATAGTAGAGGATATTTTTGCCTCTCTTATATCTATAAATTACTTAAATTTGTCTTCAAAAGAAGAATTATCAGACAAAATATGCAGTATTATGGATGCGCTAGTTTCGGAGTATTCCTTGTTTATAAATAATAATCTAGTATGTGGAAATGATAATGAAAATTATTATAAGTCAATTAAAACATTTTATGTAGTTAATGGCGAAATCTTATATGTTGATATTAAATTGAAATGAGATCACAATATATAGTGATCTTTTTAATGTTAATTTTTTCTTTGTTCATTTATTATTTCTCTAATTTCAAAAACTATTATTTTTATCATTCAGAAATAGATCGTTATATAGCAGAAGATTTTAAAATAAAGCTAAATCTATATAATGAGGATTTAGTAAACAACACATATTATGAATTATGTTTAGAATACAATAGAATTTGCTATTACAACACAACTCATATAATCGTAGAATACGGAAATCGTATAATCATTTTACCAATAGAAATCTAATGCTTTCGTTAGGATATTTAATTTCTATGAGGCCTCCATACAATATATACTTTCTATAAACTGAAACTTTAATTTAGGAAGTTAACTTATTTTCATTTATTTCTTTATTTTCTCCTTCATATCGTATTCTAACCATATTATATATATCATATATCATCTGCAGATATTCCCTTCTTTTATGTCTTGATATTTGCGAAAATATATCTGAAAGTTTTCGAAAAACTTCTCTGTATTTTTCTAAAAAAATATTTTCAAAGTTAGAAAAATCATTTATATTAAATAAACGTTTTAAAAATGTTAATAGAAAGAGAATTATTCTTTTAAAAAATCTTTCAAATTCTTCTAAATCGTATTTATTATTAGCTATTATTATTTTATCTTCATATTTATCATAGAATATGTTTGCATGTGATACTTTATTTCTAAGAATCCTCGCTTCACTTTTTTCACCAAAAATAGAATTTTCTGTTTTTAATCCTAGATTTTTTAGCACATTACATATTTCTCCAGCAGTAGCGTGATCGTTATATTCCTTTCTATTTATCTTCATAAAAGGTCTATTTTTTTTCTCCCATTCCTTATTTTCATCTATAATTGCAAAAAGAACGCGATCTACAATATATAATAGACTTTCATAAATGATGACGTATAAATTAGCATAAATAAAAGCTAAAAGTGATTTAGACAGGATCGAAGTATTTGCTTCTTTTAAAATTTCGGTAGCATATACTAAAATTCCAAAGATTGGAAGAAGATATAGAAGACGATTAGGATCTATTTTTTTTCTTTCATTTACAAGAAAATTAATTATTTCTATATCTTCTTCACTAATTGAATAAGATTTATATAAATTTTCAATTTCTTCTACATTTTTTTTAAAAGAACTTAATCCATCTTTATTTATATATTCTATTATGTTGTTTGCTACTTTTTTGCAAAATTCACTCGCTCGGTACGGATCTTTTATATTTTCTTCTAGCTCTTTAAAAAGTTTGCTATTGAATATTTGCCGTGGAAGATAAATGCCTTCTTTTTCTAGCATATGTTTTAGTCCTTCAAATAGCTTATCCTCCATATTCTTCCTATGTTCTAGCTTTCTAGACAGACTACCATTCATGTTATTCCATTGTTATATTATTTTATATGATGTATGCC
>JAVYNJ010000003.1:0-32317 GCA_038735675.1 Nanopusillaceae archaeon
TCCCGGAGGATTGGGAGGTTGCTAAGTTAGGGGATAAGAAGGTCTCTCTCCTTATTAAATCAGGAAGTACTCCATCAAAAAAAGTAAAAGATTATTGGAATGGCAACATACCTTTTGTAACTCAATCAGATATGACAAAAGTAGATCATTACCTATATGAGACTTCTGAGAAAATAACTGAATTAGGTTTAAAGAGTTCTAATTTAATTCTTGTGCCAGAAAATTCAGTCCTTCTATCAATGTATGGAACTATTGGAAAAGTTGTTATAAATAAAATACCCGTAGCGGTTAGTCAAAATATCGCAGCAATAATCTTAAACAAGAAAAGTATAAGTGAAGAATACCTATACTATGCTATCCAAGTATATTCTTCACAATTTAGGAAATGGGCTAAAATTATCACTTTAAAACATTTAGACATAAAAATAGTCAAGAATTCACTTATTCCTCTTCCATCACTTCCAGAGCAACAAAAAATAGCCGAAATTCTCTCAACTGTTGATGAAGCTATTCAAAAGACTAATGAAATAATAGCTAAAACTGAACGCTTGAAGAAGGGTTTAATGCAAGAACTTTTAACAAAAGGAATAGGGCATAAGGAGTTTAAAGATACAGAAATTGGAAGAATCCCGAAGGATTGGGAAGTCGTAAGGCTTGGCAATATTGCTGAGATAATTATGGGACAATCCCCTCCTTCACGTACTTATAACAGAGAGGGTAAAGGATTACCATTTCTTCAAGGAAAAATAGAGTTTGGAGAAATATACCCTTCACCTGTTTTATATTGCTCACAACCAATCAAAATAGCAGAACCAAATGATATTCTTATATCAGTAAGGGCTCCTGTTGGGGACGTTAATGTAGCACCTTTTAAGTTATGTATTGGTAGAGGATTAGCTGCGATACGATTTAATTCTCAGAAAGCAATTTATTGGTTTTATTTCTATTACTTGCAAAAAATCAAAAATTTCTTAGAAAATCTCGGTAAGGGATCAACTTTTAAAGCAATAACTAAAGATGATTTAGAAAATTTAAAGGTACCACTTCCAAGTTATTCTGAACAGCAAAAAATCGCTGAAATTTTATTAACCATTGACAAAAAACTTAAAATTGAAAGAAACCGAAAAAGAAAATTAGAAAGAATCAAGCAGGGATTGATGGATTTGCTTCTTACTGGAAAAATTAGAGTTAAGGTAGATTATAAAAACAAAGAAGAAATGATAAAATGTCATTAACTGAGAGTACCTTACAAGATTACATCGGAAGAAGACTTAAAGAAGATTTAGGGTGGAATGTTGTTGAATGGGGTAAAGGTGTAAAAGGTGAAAGAGATTCTCTTGAAGAAGTTATTATAAAAGAGAGGTTATTTAGAGCAATAGAAAGAATAAACAATGTAAGTTTAAGTGATGATGAAAAGAAAAACATATTTTTAATTCTTTCTTCCTTACCTACTTCAATTGAAGGGATAAAGAACTTTTTAGACTTTGCTAAGAATGGGATTCCATTTAAAATTAGAAGAGGCAACAAAGAAGAATTGAAACAAATTTATCTTTTCGATTTTGAAAATATCGATAACAACGATTTTCTTGCAGTTAAAGAGTTTGAAGTTGAAGAGAATGATAATAGGAGACGTTTTGATTTTTGTCTCTTTGTTAATGGCATTCCTTTAGTGGTGATAGAAACAAAAAACCCATTCTTAGAGGAAGAGAAAGGAACAAGCTGGTATGATGCATATAAGCAAATTTTAGAGTATGAAAAAGTAATTCCAAGCATCTTTAAGTATATACAGTTTTGTATTGTTTCAGATGGTTATGTAACTAAGTACTTTCCAAATTATTATGCTGAAAATTATGATGAGCTATTAGAGAAAGATAAAGGTGTATGGAAAAGCTTCTATCCATTTAAAGAAGAAGAAGTGAAACCTCTTAAAATGTTTTCATACTTAGATTCAACTATTTTTGGTTTACTCTCTAAGAGAAATCTTCTAGATTTAATTGAGAATTTTATCTTCATCAAAAAACATAAGAACGAATACAAGAAGATTATGGCTCGATATATACAGTTTGAAGCAACAAATCTAATAGTTAAGAGGGTAGTTGAAGAAAAGGAGAAGAAGCTTGGATTAATTTGGCATTGGCAAGGTTCTGGTAAAACTTTAATCATGGCTTTCGCCTCTTGGAAACTTCTTAGAAATCGAAAACTCGAAGTACCTACTATATTTATTGTAATTGATAGAAAAGATTTACAAACACAAATAGTTGAAGAATTCAGATCTCTAGGTATAGAGATAGAAAAGATAGAAAACATAAAAGAATTAGTTAACGTGCTGAAATGGGGAGGGAAAGAAAGAGAAGGAAAAAGAGGGATATTTGCTTGCTTGATTCAAAAGTTCCAGCCTAAGAAACTAAAGAAACTCCATGATAGTGGAGAGATAAATCTTGAGAGAGAAAACATCATAATCTTTACAGATGAAAGTCACAGAAGTCAATATGGGCTTTTGGCAAGTGTAATGAGAAGTATATTCAAAAATGCTACAATTTTTGGTTTTACAGGTACACCTTTAACAAAAGTCGAGAGAAACACTTTTCAAAAATTCTCTCCTAAAGGTGAGCTCTATCTACATCGTTACAGCATGAAAAAATCCATTGAAGATGGCTATACAATACCAATAAGATATGAAGCTAGACTGCCAGATCTTCACTTAAAAGAAGAAGAAATAGAGAAACTTTCAGAATACGAGGAAGAAGTTATTCAAAAATTAACACAAAAAGAAAGAAAATTATGGAGGAAAAAAATTAAGGCAGGAATTGCGCTTCTTAAAGCTCCTGAAAGAATTAAAAAGGTTTGTGAGGATATAGCCATGTACTTTAAGGAAAAAATTGAAAAAACAGGTCTTAAAGCTATGATAGCCTGTGTTGATAGAGAGTGTTGTGTTTTAGTCAAAAAAGAACTTGATAAATATCTCGATCCAAGATATTCAGAAATCGTTATGACATATCAAGCAAGAGAGAAATCAGAAATTATTGAAGAATATAAAAACGAATTGGTGAAAAGATTTGGTCATTCCGATTTTGATAAGATAAATAGAGATATAATAGAATCGTTTAAAGATCAAGAATTTCCAAAGATCTTGATAGTTAGTGATATGCTCTTAACTGGTTTTGATGATAAGAGATTATGGGCTTTATTCTTATATAAGCCACTGAAGGAGCACAGATTGTTACAAGCTATAGCTAGAACCAATAGGCCTTATAAAGATGTGAAGGAATTTGGATTAATTGTCGATTACATAGGAATTGCTAAAGACTTAAAAAAAGCATTGGAACAATTTGAGAGTGATTTTATTGATGAAGCTTTGCGCTTGATAAAAGATATAAAAACTTCTGAGGAAGATTTTGAAAAATGTGTAAACGAAATTAAAGAGATGTTAAAAGGTATTGAAATAAAAGGATTGGAAGATATTAATAATGCTGTCGAAACCTTAGTCTTAGAAGGAAAAGAGAAGGAGTTTATCGAAAAAGTTAAAAGATTAAGGAGATTATATGAATTAATTTCTCCTAGCGAAACCATATTTAAACATTTAGAATTTTATAAAAATGTAATTAGTATCAGCATAGCTTTAAATAGATATAGTAGGGAGGGAATGAGGCTTGCAGAAATAGAAATGATGGCTAAAAAAACATATGAACTTATCCAAAAAACTATCGGCGTTGATAGAATAGAGAAAATTGGTGAAATAAATATTGATAGGGAACTTTTAGAGCTTGACACTAATAAAAAACCAGGAACTATTATAAGGATTCTAAGAGAAATCGAGAAAAGAATTGAAGATCGCAGCTCAGATTCTTATGTTAGATTAAGAGAAGAAATCGAGAAAATAATTGAAGAAATAAAAAATAATAAAAAAGTAACAAAAGAGATTGTCGAGAAGATAAAATTTTCATATAAAAAACTTAAAAAAATAGATGAGGAAAGGGAAAAGTTAGGAGAGATCTTTCCGATATTTGACGTGTTAAGAGAATATTTTCCAAGAGAGAACGCTGAAAAAGTATCAAGAGAAATTATTCAAGAACTTAAAGAAAAAGACCTTCTCAGTAAGGAAAGTTTTTTGAAGAAGAATTTGAAGAAAGAAATAAAGAAAATAGTAAGAGAGAATATAATAAGGAACTTTGGACTTGTTAAGGAGTTAGACAACATTATGGAAAAAATATTCATGAACTTAGAGAGAAGATACCATGGATAAGTTTAAAGATGATATAGAAGCATTTAAAGAAAAGTTGGAAAGAATACTTAGGGAATTCATTGAGAAAAGAGGAATAGAGATTTATGGAGAGCCTATTAAAATCGTGGTTGGAAAATTTGATGATATTGCTCTTGCTTTTATAAAGGGAAAAACGATTTACGTTGATATCAAAGCGAAAAATTTCCCTGAACATGTTTTAAAATATATTATTGCTCATGAGCTTGCTCATCTATTTGTAAAAAAACACACTCCAAAATTTTACATGATAGTAAAAATGATTTATCCGGAATATGAACAAGCTAGAAAGGAACTTTTAAGAATCTTAAACATAACTAAAAAATAGCTCTATTATTCAAAAGTTATAAGCGTAGCAATAATATAACTAGAGAGCTAACAGAATAATATACGTATAACTTCTGCTTTTAATTCTATATTACCAATCTTGTTGTAAAGGTTTAGTCAGGTATTGTTTTTTTAATCTAACTTGTTCGCTTTTCTCAACTTAACTTATTTTAATAATATAATTACTAATTACATTAGACAATTATTTAATTTTAAATTATGTATAGACTTTGAAGAAATAAGCATATTCGTCAGAAGCATATATGGGCCCGGGGGGATTTGAACCCCCGACCTCCGCCTAGTGAGGGCGGCATCATACCACTAGACTACGGGCCCAATATAAATTTAATAACTTTTTTATAAATTTTATAAAATGATTTACTTATTTTTACTTTTTTCTATTATATTTCAAGTTATATTTAATTTATTTTTATTTTATTCCATTATAAATTTACCAAATGTTAATTTTGTTTTAGTCTTTTTTTCTATTATTTTTCTTGCATTTTTTCTTTTATTTTATGAAAAAATACAAAATATAAAAATAAAAAGTATTTTTTTAATAATACAATTTCTTTTTTCAGTTTTATTTAATTATATCTTACTAATATTTCTTATTTTAATAGCTATTGTAATGTTTAAAGATGTTAAAGAAGGAATTAACATTTTTAATACGATTTTATTTTTAATATTTCTCTTTTTACCCTTTGTTTATCAACCAATTCAAAATATAATTGCTGAAAAAGTGATTGATTTTCTAGAACCAAAAATAAAAGAAATAGTTTTAAATCAAATAAAAACCCAGATTTCCATTGATATAGAATATACAATAAATGTTGCAATTTTTGGTTTTAATTTTGCAGTTAATAATTTAGAAGTTAAGGATTATGATAAAATAGAAAACATAAAAAATTTGCTAGTAGATGCTATAAAAAATCAAAGTATCGATTTTGAAAAAACATATATTAATATATTTTATGAAAAGGCCATTCTTAATTTAAAAGAAATTTTAAAACAAAATAAATTATTAATTTCTTTAGTAGTTTTAGTTTTTTTGTATTTTATTTTTTACATATATTTATTTTTTGTTAGTGTTTTTTACGAAATATTTAAGAAAATCTCCTTTAAAGTTTTATAAACTTTTTTTATGAATATATTTACTTTTATGAAATTTTGTCCAAATTGTGGTAGAATATTAGTAATAAAAGATAAATATTTAGTATGTGAAAATTGCGGATATAAAGAAAAAATCGAAATAAAAAAAGAAAAAATATTTTCTGAAGAAAAGAATACTAAAAGTAAAATTGTAATATTTGAAAAAGAAGAAACTAAAGAAAAGCTTCCAATAGATGAAGAGATAATTTGTCCAAAGTGTGGAAGTAAGGGAGCTTATTTCTGGTCATTACAAACAAGAGCTTCTGATGAAGCAGAAACAAAGTTTTTTAAATGTGTAAAATGTGGTTATGTCTGGAGGAGTTATGATTAAAAAAATTATAAAAAAAATAACAAGTTTCTTTAAATTTATACTACTTGAAGATAATTGGAAAAGCGATTTAGCATTTTTTTTATTAATAATTTTATTAATAGTTTTTATTAATTTGTATTCTCCATTTTTATTTTCTGTAGTGTATTCTAATAGTATGGAGCATCATAATTTTGATTGTAGAAAATATGAAAAGTTTAATATTTCCTGTTCTGATTTTGAAAAGTTTCCGTTTAGAAATGGAATAAATGTAGGAGATGTTGTAATAATTATTCCAGCAAAATATGAGGAGTTGAAAGTTGGAGATGTAGTTGTATATATTTCATTAAGTGGAAAACCGATATTACATCGTATTGTTCAGAAAAATGATACTTTTGTATGTATTATGGGAGATAACAATCCATATCCTTCTCAAGAAGAATGCCCGCTATACGATATAAATGCAATAAAGGGCAAAGCAATCTTTAGAATCCCCTATATAGGATATCCTAGAATATTAATTAAGAAATTTTTAGGGATTTAAAAAATTCTTTAAGTTCATAATAAGAATCTTTGGGCTTTATTTCTCTAGTCAATATCCCAAATTTAGCTTTATATCCTATTTCCCATTCATAATTATCTAATAAGCTCCAAATAAAATATCCTTTTATATTATACTTTTTTCTGTTATTCAAAACAAAAGTAAGATGTTTTTTAATATATTTTGCTCTTTTATATTCATCTTCAGTCGAAATTCCATTTTCTGTTATAAAAATATCTTTATTTTTTGTTTTTAACTTATCTAAGACTTTTGAAAAATATTTCAAAGATTCATAAAATTTTCTTGTAGTATAATCTACTAAAATACCATAATAATTTACTCCTATTCCATCTACTTTTTTTGGTAAAGTTGATATAATTAAATCTAAATATGTATCTTTGAAAAACTTAATTAAATAAAAGTTAAAAAAAGAGAAGTTTTCAATATAAATTATCTTTTCATCGCTTTCTTTAATAATTTTATATACTTCTTTATGTGCTAAATGAAAATTTTCTAAGATATCTGAAATTTTTTTTAAATTTTCGATACTACTTATTTTTTCAAAAGGAGGCCAAAAACCAAGAACATATGAATTTAATGTATACACAAAAGGTTCATTAAAAGTAATAAAATACTTTACATCATATTTTTTTAGATTTTTTATTAGGATATCTACATATTCTATAAAGTAGTTTATATTTTCTCTATATTGCCATCCACCTTTGTCAAAAAACCATTTAGGATTTGTAAAATGCCATAAACATATAAAAGGTTCTATATTTTTTTCCTTTAGTTTTTCTATAAATCTTAAATATCTATTCAAATTTTCTTGTGAAAAATTATTTTCTTCTGGAAAAATTCTAGACCATTCTATGGAAAATCTAAAAGCATTTACTTTTAAATCTACTAAAAATTGAATTATTTTTTCATAATTTTCCCATAAATTACATGCTTTTCCACTTTTTGGTAATTTATCATTTTCAAAATAATACCAGTCGCTATAGAAATTATCTCCTTCAGTTTGATATGCTGATATAGAAAAGCCTAAGAAAAATTTTTCCATAATTTATTAAGTTCTAAAATACCTTCATAAATAACTTTTCTATTGTATCCTCCTTCTAGAAGATATATGACTTTATATGGTAGTAAATACTCAAAGATTTTTTTATAAGTCTCTATTGTTATTTTAAATACAGAAAGAGGATCTAAATAATGCATGTCAAATCCAAGAGAAACCAAAATAATTTTTGGATTAATATTTTCAATATCTATCATTATTTTTCTGAATATTTCTAAGTATTTTTTGTCATCAGTTCCAAGATCTAAGGGATATTTGTAAATATTTTCAAAATCTTTTGAATCATTTGAAAACGGATATACTCCTTTTGCATAAGTTGAAATAAAATTAACATTTTTAATATCTTTTAAAATATCCTCAGTTCCATTTCCATGATGAATATCTATATCTAATACTAAGATATTATTATATTTTTTTCTGGCATAAGTAGCTAAAAAAGCAATATTATTAAAAATGCAAAAGCCTAAAGTACTATCTACTTTTCCATCTCTTCCAGCATGATGTCCGGGCGGTCTTGTAGGTATAAATATTTGTTTTTCTTTTTCTATAATATCTAAAGCTTTTATTGTTGCCATAATTGATGAAAATGAAGATAAATAAGAATAAGGAGAAATATATGTATCTTCATCTATATAAACTATTTTTTTATTTTTATTTGCATATTTAAAATATTTTTTAATTTTTTTAATGTATTTCCAAGAATGAACTAGAGATAGAAATTTATAAATTCTTTTATTTATCTTATATGGTTTTTCATAACCCTCTTTTTTAATTATTTTTAATAAATCAAAAATTCTACTCTTATTTTCTATATGATTCGAATTATTATGATACATAAATTTTTTACTGAAAATTATCTTCATAATATGATATATAATTCAATCTTAATAGGTGTTGATGAGATTTGGACAAAATCCGAAAAAGTTAAAAATAAATTGATGAAAGAGCTTTATAAAATTATTTCTAATTCCATCGAAACAAATAATATTTTGGTTGGAAGGGGAAGAATATTTATATTCGACTATAAAGAAGAATGGATTTATAAATTACAAAAAATTTTTGGAATAAAAACAATTTATCCAGCATATAAAGTAAAGACAGATTTAGAAGAAATTAAGTTAGGATCAAAATTGTTTTTTGAAAATTTTAACGGCAGTTTTAAAGTAGTTACAAAAAGAGTTTGGAAAGATTTTAAATATAATTCTTTGGAAGTTAATAAAACTATTGGAGAATATTTATATAAAAATTTTGGATTAAAAATAGATCTAAAAAATCCAGATAAAATACTTTACATAGAAATACACGATTTTGCTACATTTTTGTATGATAAAGTATTTTATGGACCTGGTGGATTTCCACTAGGTTTTCAAGGAAAAGGAATTTTATTGTTTTCTGGTGGTATAGATTCTTCCGTTGCTGCATATCTCATTGGAAAGAGAGGATTAGATTTAGATTTTCTATTTGTAAATATTGGTGGAAAATCATATTTAAGATATATTTATAGAATTTTTAACAAATTAAAAGAATATTTTCCGAATTCTAAGCTTTATGTTTATGATTTTGATATAGAAAAATTATTTAAGGTTAGAAAAGGATATAGACAGATAATTTATAAAGCAGTTATATATAAAATTGCTGAAGAATTTTGCAAATTTAAAAATTATTTTTGTATCGTGACTGGAGAATCTTTAGGTCAAGTTTCAACACAAACAATGTATTCAATAAAATGTTTAGATAAAATAATAGATTTTACAGTTTTTAGACCTTTATTAGGATTTAATAAAGATGAAATAATTAGTTTATCTAAAAGTTTAGGATTTTATGATTATAGAGCCCCAGAAATATGTGAAATAGAAAAGCATTCTAAAGCAAAACCAAATTATGAGATATTTATTGAAGAATTAAATAAACTAGATATTAATTTCAAAGAAGAGATAAATAAAATTTATGAACTAAATAATTTAGAAGAAAATTTGGAATATAGAATAGATTTACCAGATAAAAAAAATTTAATTATTGTTGATGTAAGGAATTTTGATAAAATAACTTTAGAAAAAGATAAAAAATATCTTTTTATATGTCCAACCGGCATTTTAGCAAAAAAATTTTATGAAAAATATAAAAACGAATACAATGTTTATTATTTAGATATAAAAACTGCTAAGTTATTAGGATATTTATGAAAATTAAACTCGTAGCATACGATTCTTTTTCTACAAGAGCTATGGCTACATTAATAGAAACAGATCATAAAATATTTATTGATCCTTCTATATCTATCGCTCCATTTAGATATGGTCTTCCTCCATCCCACGTAGAAATGGAAGAGCTAGAAAAAAGATATAATGAAATTATTGAATTAGGAAAAAAAGCAGATATAATTATTATTACTCATTATCATTGGGATCATTGTCCTCATCCAGAAAACGATGAACATCTAGAGATTCTTAAAAATAAAATAATTTTAGCAAAAGATTTTAGAAATACTAACAAATCTCAATATTTTAGGGGAAATTTCCTTTATAATAAGATAAAAAATTTGGAATTTTGTGATAAGAAAAAATATGAATTTGAAAATACCTATATTGAATTTTCTAGTGGAGTTTTTCATGGAGAAAAAAATAGTAAATTGGGAAAGGTTGTTATGGCATATATAGAATATCTGGGAAATAACATATTGTTCGGATCTGATATTCAGGGAATTCTTACAGAAGAAGTTTTAAAATTTATAGTAAATAAAAATCCGAAGATCTTAATATTATCTGGTCCGCCAATATATCATCCTAAATGGAAAAAGGAGCTAGAAGAAAAATTTATAGAAAATTTAGTTATAATAAAAGAAAAAACCAAAATAGAAAAAATAATTTTAGATCATCATTCTGCTAGATCTAAAAATTATTTAGAATATTTGAAATATTTAAATGAAAAAGTAAAAATAAAAATCTTATCTGGTGCAGATTTTATGAATATTAGAAATCGTTTATTAGAAGCAAATAGAGATAAATTTTACTAAAAAATATTTTAAATGATAGATAAAGAAGATATACTACAAATAAAAGATCTTGTAAGCAAAATAAAAGATACTTTGTTAAAAAAGAATGAAGATACGAATATAGATATAATAGATTTAGACAAATTTAATAATCTAGATGAAGATTTTGTTTTTATTGATTCTAGTCATGCAAGCGGAATAGTGGGGCCAATTTCCTATGTTTATTTAAGAGCTGTAGCTATTTCTAGAAATAAAGAAACTACTCTTAAAGATTACATTATATTTCCCGATATATTTATAGATGTATTTGAAAAAAAGGAAATAAAATCTTTAGAAATATCAGATCTTGCTAGTGTATTTAGCAAAAATCTGGAATATAGATTGGCATGGGAATCTAAAGAAAGATATAAAATAATTGATGGTTCGCTTGTTTCGGATTTTGTACTTTTTCAGAAAATAATAGGATCTCCTATAGAAGAAATAAATGGAAGAATTCAATCATATAGAGAAAATTTCTATAATTCGGATAAAATTAAATTAATCTCTATAGCTAAAAGAATATTACATTCGAAATTATTTAAATCACAAAAACCAGATTTTATAATTTTGTTAAATAAGTATCCTTTTGAAACATTTTGTACAAAAGTAATTTATAAGGATCTTGATGAAAGAAAAATAAAAGCTTGTTACATTAGAGCAAGAAAATATGAACATATATATAGAATAGAGAGTTGGAATAATATGGAAGATGAAGAATTTTACTCGATTATAAAAACTATATTTTATGAAAAAGCATATCCATATCTTTTAAAAATGGCACATAATTTATGTAAAATCAAAAATAAAGAAAAAAATCTTATAGAGGAAATAATAAAGAGAGAATTGGGTATAGATAAAAGTGTTGGCTGGGAAACTAAATAAATCTATAGAAAGTTTCTTCTCCTTTATCTAATAAATCTATTCCAATATTTCTCATCTTTTCTCTTATTTTATCAGAAAGATCATATTGTTTTCTTTTTCTTAAATCTTTTCTTATTTCTAAAATTAAATCTAATAAGCTATAGATTAACTTGTTATCTTCTTTTTTATAAAATATATCATCCCAACAAGCATAAATACTGTTAACTAACTTGTAAAATTCGTAAGAAGTATATAGTAATGTAAATATTTCTGAATTTACTATCTCTTTATTTATAAACTTTGTAGCTTCTAGTAAAATTGCAGTTGCTTTTGTAGTATCTATGTCATCTAAAATACTATCTATAAATTTCTTTTCATAAGCTAATAAAGTATTCCAAATTTTTATTTTATCTTCAGATAATTTAAAAGTTCTATCAACTTTTTCTAATTCGGAAATAATTGTTTTAATTGTAGAACTAATGTATTTATAATTATCTATTGCTTGTTGAATTCCTTCTTCAGTAATATTTAAGATATCTTTGTAATGTGTTGAAGCAAAGTAGAATCTAGCAGGCATTTCTCCATATTTATCTAGAAATTCTCCGGCTTCGATAATATTTCCTAAAGATTTACTCATTTTTTCTCCTCCAATATAAACTAATCCTATGTGAACCCAATATTTTACCCATTCATTTAAAAATCTTGCTTCAGATTGAGCAATTTCATTTTCATGATGTGGAAATATCAAATCTTGTCCACCAGTATGTATATCGAATTTTTTCCCTAAATATTCAGATGACATAGTAGAACATTCTATATGCCAGCCGGGCCTTCCATTTCCAATAGTCGTTTCCCAATATGGTTCATCTTCTCTTTTAAATTTCCATAAAGCAAAATCATATGGATTTATTTTATCAGATAAAAATTCTTCTTCCTGTCTCCAATTATTTGGATCTTTTTTTCCAGAAAGTTTACCATAATCTTTAAATTTATCTAAGTTAAAATATATTCCATATTTTCCACTGTAAGCATATCCTTTTTTAATTAAATCTTGTATAAATTCTACCATTTCTGGTATATGTTCGGTTACTTTTGGATTAATATAGAAAGGAAGATTGTTTATTCTAGATATTATTTTTATATGATATTTAATATTTTCTTCCGAAATTTCTTTCCAATTTTTTCCGGTTTCTCTAGATTTTTTTATTATTTTATCGTCTATATCAGTAAAATTACTTATTGCAATATCGATATAACCTAAAAATCTTAATGTTCTTCTTAATATATCAACAGAAACTTCTGACCTTAAATGTCCCACATGAGATTTATCGTAAGGTGTTATACCACAATGATATATTCTTACAAAAGGGTATTCTAATGGTTCAAACTTTTCTTTTTTCTTACTTAAACTATTATATAGATACAAAACACCCATAAATCATTTATTATTTTACAATTGATAAATTTATAAATGCGGGGGTGCCCGAGAGGCCAAAGGGGTCGGGTTGAGGTCCCGATGGATTAGGTCCGTCCGGGGTTCAAATCCCCGCCCCCGCAATTTTTAAATTTTAAATGCTAATTTTGATATTGTAAGTTGCTTATAGATAAATATGTAAAATATTAACAAGAGAATAAATATTAAAAAAAGAATTATAAAAATTTTTTCTAGTATATTATTTTCTTTCTTTTTATATCTATTTAAAAGAATCTCAATTATCGGAACGGCTACTAATATTGCAGCAAAATTTCCATCATAAATTTCAAATAGATATAAAAAAATTCCATTAAATAACCATCCTACTAAAAACCAAAAGTTATCTATATATATAACTAGTACAAAAGACAAAATAATAGAAAAGTATGGTTCTTTGAAGTAAAGATAAATTGGATATATTATAAATGCTAAAGAGAACCCAATTATAAGTATAATTAATCTATTTTTAAATATAGATCTCTCTTTTAGTATGATAGGCATGTATTTTTTATAATTTTTTATACTTAAAAATTAAAATATTTTGCATTAATAGTTAGTTTAATGGCCGAAGTTAATCAAAAAGTAGAAAATGTTAAGCCAGTTGAAGAAAAAGAAATAACTTTAAATATGAGAAAATGGATACTAAAAGCACCCTTACAAAAAAGAGCAAAAAAACTAGCATATGCTTTAAGAGAGGTGATAAAAAGAATTACAAAAGTTAATGAAGTAAAAATATCTGGACGTTTAAATAAATATATTTGGTCTAGAGGAATAAAAAGTCCTCCAAAAAAATTAAATCTAAGGATAATAAAAAAAGAAGAAAAAGTTTTTGTAGATATAAAAGAATAAATATATGTTAATAAAAGAAAAAGAGGCTACTATAGATATTCCAAGAATTTTTTTGTCTAAAAAATCAGAGGTCTTTTATAATCCTTTAATGAAAATAAATAGGGATTTTACTATAATTATTTTAAAGTCATTTTATTATGTAAGAAATAAAAAATTAGATATATTGGATTCTATGGCTGCTAGTGGTATAAGAAGTATTAGAATATTGAAAGAGATACCTGAAGTTGTTAATCATATAAAAATAGTAGATATAAAGGAAGAAGCTATAAAAAATATAAAAAGAAATCTTTTAATAAATAATATAAAAAAAGAAAATTATGAGATTTTAAAGGAGGATTGCAGAGTTGTTATGTATAAAGAAAAATTCGATTATATTGATATAGATCCCTTTGGATCTCCTATTGGATTTATACAGCCTGCAGTTCTTTCTTTGAAAAATTTAGGTTTATTAGGAGTTACTGCTACAGATATAGCTGCTTTATCTGCATCAAAACCTACGGCTAGCTTAAAGAAATATGGTACAAGAGGTTATAAAACTGATTTTTATTTAGAGTTCGGCATTAGAGTTTTAGCAAAATATGTTATTGAAGAAGGAATAAAATTTGATGTTGCATTAATTCCAGTATTTGCATATTATTATAAACATCATTACAGAATTTTCTTTATAAAGTCTAAAAAGGCAGCAGATATAAAATATTTATTAGAAAATATCAAGTATATTTATTATTGTAAAAGTTGCGGATATAAATCAGATTCTTTTGACATATGTATCAATTGTAATAAGAAGATGGATATCTTAGGACCAATATACGTTGGTAGTCTTTATATGAACAAGGAAATATTAAATATGTTTTATACTATTAGTTTAAATTTCGATTTAGAAAAAGAAGAAAAGAAAATATTAGAAAGAATTTTTAATTGTGATTCAAAAATAAACTTATGGTATTATTATGATATAAGAAATTTGGGAAAATTTTTGAAATTAAAGCAAATGCCAAGTATAAATGAAATACTTCAAATGAATCATGGTTGTAGAACACATTTTTCAGATTATGGAATAAAATGTATAAATTATCCAAAAATTTAAATATTAAATGAATTAAAAAATAAAAATATATTTATGCCTAAGGCTAGTGTAATAATAAAGATTTCAGAGAAAGGAATTATGCTTGATGGTAATGAAGAAATTCTTTGGTTTCTAAATGATAAATCTGGAAAAAAAATTTTAGAGGAAATTTTGAATTTGCTTATAGAATATAAAAAAATTAAAGGTAAAAAAGGGAAAATGAACATTATCATAATTAGCAATAATGAAAAATTTTACGAAATAATAGAAAAATACAAAGAACATTTTAATTTTATATTTGAAAAATCGTATCAAACAAAGATAATTAATTTTTTTAAATAAATATAACAAATATTTTAAATGCATATTGAATTAAGGGAGTATCAAAAAAATATTTTGAAATCATGCTTATTAGATAATACACTTGTAATTCTACCTACAGGTACTGGAAAAACTCTTATAGCTTTTTTTGTTATGATCGAAAGATTAAGAGAATTTCCCGATAAAAAAATTTATTTTTTAGCACCTACAAAGCCATTGGTAAACCAGCATTATAATAATTTTATAAAATTTTTTCCGGAATATAAAGATATTTCAATCTGTATTACAGGAGAAATTCATCCATATCGAAGAGAATATCTATATAAACAAGCAAACATAATTTTTATAACGCCTCAAACGCTTCAAAATGACTTGTTAAATGGAAAAGTAACTTTTTATAATGCTTCAACTATTATTTTTGATGAAGCTCATAGAGCAGTTAAAAAATATGCATACTCTTTTATAGCTAAAAAATTTTTTGAGCAGTCTCCAAATCCGAGAATTATAGGACTTACGGCATCTCCGGGCTGGAATATTGATAGAATACAAGAAATAATAAATAATTTATATATAAAAAATGTTGAAATTAGAACTGGAAAAGAAGAGGATATTGTTAAGTATATGAAGCCTATAAATATAGAAAAAATTGAGGTTGAATTAGATAGTGAATTTCTACAAATAGAAAATCTGTTAAAACAAGCAATAGATTTTAGAGTTGAAAAAATAAAAAACGTTATTTCCGATTTTTCTATTAGAAAAGGAAAAAAAGATGTTTTAGAATGGATAGATACAATAAAAAAGCAAATAAATTTAGATCCCCTTAATAATGGGTTAAAACAATCTTTTTTACTTGCTAGTGAAATATTGAAAATAATGCATGCTTTAGAAGTTTTAGAAACTCAAACTATATATACGTTTTTAGAATATTTTACATCTATAGATAAAAGTTTAAGAAAAAGTAGGGCAGATTATAATGTTTTAGAAGATATAAGAATTAAAAAAGCAATTTATTTAGCTAAAAAGCTTTTAGAAGCTGGAAAAGATCACCCAAAACTAAAAAAACTTTTAGAATTAATTAAGGAAAATAAAGATAAAAAAATAATCGTTTTTGCACAAATAAGGAAAACTTTAGATAGAATAAAAGATATATTAGATAAAGAAGGATTTATTTCTGAAAAATTTATTGGTAAAAAAGAGATGGGACAATCCGAACAAATAAGAGTATTAAAAAATTTTTCAGAAGGAAACTTTAATATTTTATTAGCAACGTCTATAGGTGAAGAAGGTATAGATATACCAAAAGTAGATATTGTAATATTTTATGAACCAGTTCCTTCTGAAATAAGATATATTCAAAGAAGGGGCAGAACTGGAAGAGGAGAGATTGGAAAAGTATATATTTTAGTAACTAAAAATAGCATTGATGAAAAATTCTATTGGGTAGCTGTAAATAAGGAAAGAAAAATGTTTAAACTTATAAAGCATATTAGAAAATATCTAAAATCTCCTGCAATGGATATTAATAAAAATCCAAATAAATTAGAAATTAAAAAAGAAGAAACACTTAAAGATATAAAGGAATATATTTTAAAATCTGAAAAAAAAGAAGACACAAATCTTGACGTAAATACAATTGTTGCTGATTATAAGGAAAAAGATTCAGGAGTTTTACAAATATTATCAGAAAGAGATCTTTTAATAAAATTAGAAAATTTAGAAATTGGAGATTATATAATAGGAAATTACATTATTGAGAGAAAAACTATTTTAGATTTTATAAGTTCAATTGCCGATGGAAGATTAAACGATCAACTTTCTAAATTAAAAGATAAAAATTCAATTTTAATATTAGAAGGGGATGAAGAAGATTTTTATATCGCCCCAGAAATATCTCCAAATTATATAAAATCTTTAATATTAAAAATAATTTTAGAATATAAGATTCCGATATTAAGAACAAAAAATTTCATTGAAACATCAAACTATCTTTATATATTAGCAAAAAATATAAATAAATTTCCTTCTATTCCTGAATTTACAAAAGAATACGATGAAAATAAAATTAGAGAAAATATATTGAAACAAATACCAGGTATAGGAGATCAATTAGCTAAAAAACTATTAGAAAGATTTAAATCAATTAAAAATATTATATTGGCTAAAAAAGTTGAAATTGAAAATATTATTGGCGAATCTAAAGCTGAAAGATTGAAGAAAATTTTTGAGGAAGAATATAAAAGTGAAAAATGAAATAAAAATAAAAAAATCTTTTGAAGAACATTACAAAAAAATACTAGGAGATGATTATTCAAAATTTATATATTTCTCTTTAAAACCCTTAAAAAAATCAATAAGGATCAATACATTAAAAGTTGTTGATAATATATCTCATAAAGAAATCGAAAATATTTTAGAGGATAAAGAGAATCCGGAAATCGATAACCAATATAACTTAAAGCAATATCCTTTTAGAATAAACGTAACAGCTACTGAAATATTAGGAAGATTGAAAGAAAAAGGGTGGAAGATTAATAGAATCAAATTTTATAAATATGGTTTTATTGTTGAACATCCTAAAAGAAAGGATATAGGAAATACTATAGAGTTTCAATTAGGATATTACTATTCTCAAGAAATTGCTTCTATGATTCCTCCAATAGCATTAGATCCAAAACCAGGAGAAATCGTTTTAGATATTGCAGCAGCTCCAGGATCAAAAACTACTCAAATTGCTATGCATATGGAAAATAAAGGAATAATAATAGCAAATGATCCAGATAAAGTAAGATTAAAAGCTTTAGCTTTAAATTTACAAAGACAAGGTGTGATAAATACAATAGTAACTAATTTAGATGGAAGAAAAATTTCAAAATTGAATATAAAATTTGATAAGATCTTAGTTGATGCTCCATGTTCTGGAACTGGAGCAATAAGAAAATCCTATAAAACTTTTTTAATTTGGAATGAAAATATGATTAAGAGATTATCCTCTCTACAAAAACAATTATTAATCGCTGCCTTTGATAGCTTAAATTATAATGGAACCTTGGTATATTCTACATGTTCTGTTGAACCTGAAGAAAATGAAGCTGTTATAAATCATCTTTTATATATGAGAGAAAATGCAAAGATAGAAAAAATAAATATTAAAAACTTAAAATATTCTGAACCTTTTTTAGAATATAATAATGAAAAATTTTTCTCAGATATAAAATACACGCTTAGACTATGGCCTTGGGATAATGATACAGAAGGATTTTATATTGCAAAAATAAAGAAAATATAATGAGGATACTATTTATAGATGTAAATAAAAAAGAAAGCAAAATTAGAATTATAGAAAATCAAAAAATAAAAGGAGTAGTAGATCTAGGAATTTATTTACATATCAATGAATATGAAAGTTATAAATACAATATATTTGATGAAAAAAATGTTTTAATAATTGGAGCTGGAAAGTATTCTTATGGAGGAACTCAAAGAGGAATTGTTATTTTTAGAAGTCCCTTACATGGTGGTTTACATATATCAACTTTAGGAGATATAGGAGAATACATCAAGAAATCAGGTTTTGATGCAATAGTTATTGAGGGTAAAGCTAAAAAGGAAGTTTTTTTAATAATAGATAATGAAAATGTGATTTTTCTAGAAGAAGAAATTCCTGAAAGTATATTTAAAAAATCTGAAGAACTAAAAGATAAATTAAAAGATATATACGACAAGAAGAATTTTAGAATATTATTAGTAGGCTTAGCATCAAAAAATACGAAATACGGTTCTTTAATTTCTTTAAGAAATGATAAACCAGAAATTCTATCTGTAGCAGGAAGAGGTGGTGCAGGAACTGTCTTGTATAGAGCTCATAATGTAATTGGTTTATCTATTGGTGGAGATAAAAATTATGAAATTGTACAATATGATATTAAAAAAGTAGCGGAATCAACAAAAAAATATAGAGAGGATGGAACTTTTAGAGGAAACTATCCACATTTAAAAGGAAATTTACCGTATTTTAATTTTCAAAATATTTATTTAAATCAAAAAGATAGAGAAAGATTGTATATAACATTTATTGAAAATATATTACTAAAAGATTATTTATTTACGTCAGATACTTGTGGAGAAAAATGTATTGCGGCATGTAAAAAGTTAGAGAATGAAGTAAAGATAGATTATGAACCTGCAAATGGTTTAGGTCCATTCATTGGAATTTTTAATAGAAATTTAGTAAAAGATTTAATTAAAATTGCTGATAATTATGGATTCGATTCTATATATTTAGGATACGTTTTAGGTCTCTTATTTGAAGCCGCTTCAAAGGAAAGAATAGATTTGAAAATTTTCGGATTAGAAGAAAATCCAATTTTAGATCTAAGTAAATATGATCAGGATTATTCTGAAAAAAACTATAGAATTGCAAAATATTTGATAGAAAAAATCGCAAATGGCAAAATAGAAATTTTGGGAGAAAATATTAGAAAAATTGCTAAAGAATTTAAAATAGACGATCTTGCTTATTATATTCCATTTGGGGAAAACTACGATATGACTCCTAACTTTTATTGGACTTTAGGGTTATTATTACCAACTGCTGTACCAGGAAAATATTATTCAGATTACAAATTTATTGGAAAATTACCAGAAGAGTATTCAAAAATTTGTTTCGAGAGAACGTTATATGAGTATACTATTGATAATTATGGAATGTGTAGATTCCATAGAGTTTGGATAGAAACAGATATCTTAAAATCTGAAGATCTAGAAAATTCAAAATATTGGATTAGTAGACTTATAGAATATAGAAAGCTTGCAAATGCGGAACCTCAGTATTGGGAGTCTAAAAGAGTAATTGATTCTGTAAAGAAGCTATTAGAAGAGTTTAATATAAGTATTTCTCCAGAAGAATATTGGAAAACATGGTATAATAAATATTTGGATTTAGTTTTTTCATAATAATATATGAGCCCGTGCCCGAGAGGCCAAAGGGGTCGGGTTCAGGTCCCGATGGGATAGTCCCTACGGGGGTTCGAATCCCCCCGGGCTCATTATAAATTTATAAATAATTTAAATAATAATCAATTTTATGAAAAGAATATTAGCATTTTTATTTTTATTATTAGCGATATTTAAGATTTTATATTGTGAGGATATTCCGCTAATTAGTACACCATTTGAAATAAAGAATTATGTTAGTTTCTATGATAATGATGATTTTGCAATTTACAAATTGTATATTTTTAATCCTACAAATTACAGTTATAGCTACTCTATAGTAAGTTTATCTGTTGATTGGATTATATTCTATGGAAAAAATGATTTAGATAGATTTGGAACTATATTGCCAAATCAAAGAAAGGAAATTATGATATATTTAAGACCTAAAAAAATAAAAGTTCAAGCTCCAACATTCATAATATCTTTTAGATCAAATAAAGAAGAAAGAATCTATACTTCTACTATTATTTTAAATCCACGTATAAATTATGAGTTAAAAAATATTTCTTCTGTAAAATTGGAAAAAATTGAAATATTTCCAGAAACTTTAAAAGCAGGAGATATATTTTCAATAATATTAAAAATATATAATCCAAATTCATTTGATATAAATATACCAATAACTATCAATACGTCTTACGGATATAAAAAAGAAACCATAATTAATTTAATTCCAGGAAATAACACGATTAAAGTTGAGAATGTAATTCCATCTAGCTTAAAATTAGATAATTTTACATTAGAAATAAAAATAGATGAATTGACAATAGAGGAAACATTATATTTGCTAACCGAAGAGAAAAAACCAAAAATAGAAGTTAAGAATAATTATATAATATTATCAAATTTGTATGAAGATTATATTTATTATGAATTTGAATTACCTTATTCAAAAATAGATTTATTTTTATTTAGATTTTATCCAAAACCCTTCGAATATATTATTAGAAATAATAATATTTATGCTAGATGGAAAATAGTTCTATTACCAAAAGAGAATTATATTATAAAAAAGGATCTAAACTATTATTCTATATTAGTTTTACTACTGTTAGTCTCCCTCTTCATAACATTCTTGATATTAATTGCAAGACCCAAAATAGAAATAAAAAAAGAAATAATAAGATTTTCGCCAGAAGAAAAAATAATAAGAATTGCAATTTATATAAGGAACAAAGGCGTCTTACCTATAAATAATGTAATAATAAGAGATAGAGTTCCAGAAATGTTTAAGATAAATAAATATGATACAGTAGAACCTTTGGGATTATATAAAGAGGGAGAAGAAACTATTTTAGAATGGAGTTATGATAAAATTAAACCTAAAGAAGAATTAATAATATCATATACTATATCAATAGCTAAAGAAATATCAAAAACAATATCTATACCAAATGCAGTAATACAATATAGTAGTCTATTTGGTGAAAAAATAGAAAATTCAAACAAAATATCTATAAGCTTAGTTGAATAAATGAAAATTTTTTATTTTGATTTTTTATTATCCAAAAAAATATTAAAAATTTTTAATAAGGATCATTTAAAATTATTTTCGGATTTATCCGATATTTTATTAATTTTTTATTGTCTTTTAATACTCTTATTTTCTATAAAAAATTTGGTAATAATCTTATTAGGATGGATAACTCCTAATATTTTACAAAAATTATTTAATAGAGAAAGACCATATTATTTTTTTAAAATTGAGATTAACTATAAGACACCACCATATAGATCTTTTCCTAGCTCTCATACTTTTTTATCAATTTTGATATTTTTAACTATGTATAAAGCTAAAGTAAATCCTATTTTAGCTATTTTAATATTTTCAATTCCTATTTTAAGGATAATATCCTTACAACATTGGTTTTCAGATATAGTATTCTCAATAGCTTTATCTACAATGTTATATTCTATCTTTTCAGCTTTAATTTTGGGAATTATTTAAATTTTTAAATTTATTAAATGATTTTTATATATTATTCCGGGCGTAGCTCAGCCTGGCAGAGCGGCCGGCTGTAGTGAGTATTCTGGCCGCAGAGACCGGCAGGTCGAGGGTTCAAATCCCTCCGCCCGGACTCTTATTTATCATCTTTTTAAATAGTGCTTTAAATCTCAAAACTTTAGCAAATGAAGAGGATACAGCTACTATTGTAGCAGAAAGTTTTAGAGTCATATTTGGATTAAAGATAATTATATACAACAAAACTGAAGAAAGAAAAAGAAATATAGAGTAAGTATGTAATCTTTCAATTTTAAAAATGTCATGAAATAGTATTATTCCAATAATTAGTAATGGAATAGCAATTACCAAAATATTTATAGCATCTATTACATCTAGACCTAGAAGCCAACCAATAGCGGATGCAGCTCCAACTCCGGAAGGAATTTTCTTTGTTATTATTATCGAAAATATTGAAAAACAATGTCCTATTACAGCAAATGTGCCAGCTAAGGGTCCAAACAAGACGGTTGGAATATATGCTTTTAAAAGATCTAAAATACCTGCGATTAAAAAAAGCAAGAGAGAAATATTTTTATTTTTGTATTTTTTTAAAGAAGCATAATAAATATTAGTAGCTCCTAAATTTTCATCTCCATAATTTTGTATTTCTAACTTAAGTATTTCACTAATTATAAATGAAAAATTAATAGAACCGAGAATATAGGATATTATAAGATTCATTTTATTTTTTATTACGAAAAAATTTATAATATAATATATCAGAAAATAAATATTATGTACGTTAATTATGTATTTAATACCTATTATATTTTATTTGGCTATTTTATCGGTTATTTAATCTGTAAACTATTTGAACCTAAAGCCTTTTTAATAATATTTTTTAAAAACAAAAAGTATTCTGTAAGATTACATCATTTTTATTTTTTATTGATTTCATTTCTAGCAGCAATTATTAATTTACAAAACGTCATGTTTACAACTCTTGGATTAGGGCTTCATGATATAGTAACTGAATTCAAAAAATCTCTAAATAATATTTTTATATCTAAGAAGCGCTAAAGTGTAATATATTGCTTCTTCAGTTCTTATACTTTCTATTAACTGATTTGGAACTGAGTTTATAACGATATCAAATTTTTTCTTAAAATCATTTTTCCATATATCTTCAAATCCTCTTGCAAAAGAACCAAAAACGATAGCAACATTACTTTTTATTTTTAAATCAACCTTTCTTATATCCTCTCCCAATTTAGACGTTCCTATTATAAAAAAATCTTCTTTTTTTAATTTTTTTAAAAGATCCTCTATAGGCTTATTATAATAAAAAACTTCATATCCAAAATAAATTTCTGTTTCGTATTTTTCAACAAACTTGTTTCTTTTTTTATCATAAATTAATGTTTTATTTTTGTAATTATTTTTAGAATAAACTTTAAATTCTGATTTACCATCTGTTACTCTATAAAAATTACCTTCTTTATTTAATACATAAACATATACGTATCTGCTCCTATCTAAATGATAATTAGCTTTTATTGGTAAACAACTACCAACTTCTTTTAAATCTTTCTCTAAGGGAAATACAAATTTTCTAATATATGGAGGAGTATTCAAATATTTCAAAATCTTTACTATATATCTACCTAAGCCATGAGAATTAAATTTTGGATCTCTATCATAATAAACACCAATTTCATTTATCCCAAATGTAACCGCTGCTCTAGCAACTTGAGAAATCAAAAAATTTCTTATTTTAATATCTTTTTTTTCTCCAGTAAAGGTAGAAGGTATTAATAGCATCTTCCGCATAAATATAAAATATTCAAGAAAAATATAAGATATCATGAAATTTTACTATTTGCTATATCCTAGACCTGTAGTAATTATAGGATCGGGAAGTGTTAAAGATAATAAAATAAATTTTATGAGTGTTGCATGGATAACTCCTATATCAGAAAACCCACCAACACTTGGCTTTTCAAGCTATAAGGAAAACTATTCCAATATTTTAATAGAACAATTTAATCAATTTTCTGTAATTATTGTAAATAATCCAAAATTAATATTAGAGTTAGGAAGTCTAAGTGGTAAAGATAAAAATAAAGTTGAAGTCCTCAATTTAAATGTTATTTCTGGTAAAAAATTGGATGTACCTCTATTAAAAGATTATATAGCTTTTTTAGAATGTAAATTAATTGATAAAAAAGAAATTGGGGAATGTGTATTTTATATAGGAGAAGTAATTAATTGGGAGATTAAAGGAAATTTTCCTGATAAAAATATTGTTAATAAAATTCCTTTACATAAAGGTGGAAGAAATATTTCTTTTCTAAAAAATTGAAAATGCTAAAGGAAGGATTTATATTACTTGAAAAATATAAAATTCCGGTTCCAAAATATTGGATAAATCTTATTCCAAAAGATTTAGAGTTTCCGGTAGTAATTAAAGTAGATTTAATACATAAAACTGACGAAAAAGCAATTTTTTTGGATATAGACAATTTTGATCTACTTTTAAAATTATATGATAATCTTAAAAAAAGATTTCCTGATAAAGATATTTTAATTCAGAAACAAATCAAAGGAGACTATATAGAATTAATAATTAGTATAAAAGAAGACCCTGTATTTGAAAAAATTGTATTAGTTGGATTTGGAGGTATATATACAGAATTACTAAGGGATTATACAATATTAATTCCTCCTTTCAATAAAGAAGAATTAATAAATTCTTTAAAAAATCTGAAACTTTCAAAAATTCTTTTTGGATATAGAAATAAAAGAGTAAACCTAGATCTTTTATATGAAATAGTCACAAATCTAATAAATTTATATAATAATGAAAATATAAAAGAAATCGAAATAAATCCATTATTAATAAATGAAAAAGAAGCATTTGCCGTAGATGTTAGATTTTCTTACTAACCAATGAATACAAAATAATTTAATTTAGAAAACAATATTAAAGTAAATAATGACAAAATATAATATATTAATTGGTGGCAAGGCTGGACAAGGAATAGATTTCGCTGCAGATATATTATCTATCGCATTAATAAAAGAAGGATATTATGTTTTTAATTATAGATACTACCAGAGCCTAATTAGGGGAGGACATAATTATAATATAGTTTCATTTTCTGAAGAGCCGGTTTACTGTTTTGATGAAGATATCGATATAATAGTTGCATTAGATCAACTTACAGTAGATAAACATGCTAAAAAACTAAAAAAAGATGGAATAATTTTAGGAGATGTTTCAATAAAACATGAAAAAAAACTAGGTATAGATTTAAAAAGTATATACAAAGAAATAAATATAGACTCTAAGTATGAAAATACGATATTGTTAACAGCTTTATGGAAAATTTTAGGATTCGATAAAGAGACTTTAATTAACGCTTTTTTGTATAAAAAAAGAGATGAAAAAAATATAGAAATTATAAAAACGGTTTTTGAAAAGAATATCGAATTAAATATTAAGTTAAAAAGCTATAAAAAAAGAGAAAAATATTTTTTATCTGGATCAGAGGGTATAGCTTATGGAGCAATTTTTTCAGGTTTAGATATTTATTTAGCGTATCCTATGACTCCTGCAACACAGGTAATGCATATATTAGCTTCTTTAAAAAATAAGTATAATATTATAACCTATCAACCAGACAATGAGATAGGTGTAATAAACATGGGTTTAGGTGCTTCTTATGCAGGAGCAAAAGTTATGGTGGGATCATCTGGAGGTGGTTTAGATTTAATGGGAGAAGGAATTAGTTTTTCTGGAATGGCAGAAATACCAATAGTAATATACTGGGCTCAGAGATATGGACCTTCAACAGGAATTGCTACAGCAACATCGCAAGACGATCTATTAAGTGCAATATATATAGGGCATGGCGAATTTCCTAAAATGGTTATAGCTCCGGGAGATCCTTTTGAAGCATTTAAAAGAACTATGGAAGCTTTTTATTTTGCATACAAATATAATATTCCAGTTATATTATTATCCGATTTGTTTTTAGCAGAATCTAAAATGTCATCTGATGATATAGAAGTTTCACAATTTCCAACTGATAGGAATATTGAATTAAATCCTACTGAAGAATATAAATATTATAAAATTACTGAACAGGGTTATATGAAAAGAATTATTCCTGGATTTAATAAAATAGTTAAGATTTCTTCTTATGAACACAATGAAGATGGAATACAGATATATGATGATCATAAAATAGCGGAAAAAATGCATGCAAAGAGATTAATAAAAATGTATTACATTGAAAAAGAAATTTACAATTTCAAACCTTATGAAGTATACGGAAAAGGTGAAAATTTAATAATAAGCTGGGGTTCTTCAAAAATGCCAATTTTAGAAGCTCTAAAAAGTTTAAAAAACTGGAGATATTTACATATTAGCTATTTGTATCCATTTCCAAAAAAAATAGTTGAAATATTAAAAAATTCTAATGAAATCGTAATAATAGAAAATAATTTAACTGGACAGTTAAGAAAATTAATAAACATGGAAACTGGATTTTTTATAGAAAAGTCAATATTGAAACATGACGGCTTACCTTTTAAACCGGCCGAAATAATAGATGAAATACAAAAAATAAGCTAAAATGGGGTTGAATACAAAAACTACTCCAACCTGGTGTCCAGGATGCCCTAATTATGCTATATTGTCAACTTTTATTAAAGTTATAGAAGAGTTATCAAAAGAAAATAAAATAGATATAAGTAAAGTTGTAGCTGTAAGCGGAATTGGATGTGCTTCAAAAATTGTTGATTATTTAAATTTAAATACTTTTAATGGACTACACGGTAGAGCCATAGCAAGTGCTATTGGAATTAAGATTGCAAATCCAGAGTTAAAAGTAATTGTATTTCAGGGAGATGGAGATACTTATAATGAAGGTTTAGAGCATTTTATATCTGTATGCAAAGAAAATCCCGATATTAAGCTTTTTGTACATAATAATCAAATATTTGCCCTAACAGTAGGTCAACATACTTTTACAACAGAAGAAAAGTTTATTTCAAAAACTTTAGGAAAAGATACATTCCAAAAACCATTAAATCCGATTTTATTAGCGTTATCTGCTGGCGCAACTTTTGTAGCAAGAGGTTATTCACTTTGGATGGATCACTTAAGCTATATTTTCAAAGAAGCAATATTACATAGAGGTTTTTCATTCGTAGATATAATTCAACCATGCATTACATTTCACGATACAAGAGAATATTATGAAAAAAGAATGTATAAATTAGAAGAAATAAAATATGATCCTACAAATTTAAAGAATGCCATAGAAAAAGCATTAGAATATGATTATAATTTAAAAGAAGATTCTAAAATTCCTATAGGAATTTTCTATAAGTCAAATAGAACAACTTTAGAGGAAGGTTTAGGCTCACAAACGTTTTATAAAGTAATTAGAAAATTTGATAAGAATAACATTTTAGACTTAAAAATATAATTAATATTATAACAATATGGTATACACTTATGAAATTGATATTCAAGATTTAAACTATGAATTAATTAAAAATGTCTTAGAAAAATTAAATATAAAGTATCATAGAGAAAAAAACAAATTAAAAATCTTTTTAGAAGATTTCTATAATGCTTATAGATTTGATAAAGTAGTAAAAAGCATAAAAGCTAATTTTTCTTTAGATATATGTGAAAAAGTATATTTTGGTGAATACGATATAATTGATATAGATTTAAAAAGAATTTCTAATAAAAAAATGAATCATTTAATCAGAATAAAAGGTAGAATTATTGGAGAAAATGGAAAATCTATAAAAGAACTTGAAATTAGAACTGGAGCAAAAATTTCTTTAAATGATAAATATCTATATATTGCTGGAGATGAAATTTCACTTCAGGCAGCATATGAAACATTGAAAAGATTGATTAGCGGAAGTTCTCATTCAAAAGCTTTTGAATTTGCAGATAAAATTAGGGAACATATAAAAAATAAAGAAAAAGAAGTGAAATCTTATGTTTAAAATTTAATATCTTTATAAATTTTAATTTTAAAATATATTAAATGGCTAATAATGTTCTAAAAGACTCTATAGAACTTTATAAAAAATTTAAAAGAGTTTCAATTGCTGAATTTTTTGAAAAAAATAGACATTTATTAGGATTTGAAAACTTAAGAAAAGCTCTTTTGATTGGTGTAAAAGAACTTGTAGATAATGCCTTAGATGCATGTGAAGAGGCAAAAATATTACCAGAAATATACATAGAAGTAGAGAGAGTTAACAAGGATATATATAAAATAGCTATAGAAGATAATGGACCCGGCATACCTTATGATAAAGTACCGGAAGTATATGGAAGTTTTCTTTTTGGTAGCAAATTTCATAGATATGTATCTACAAGAGGAAAGCAAGGAATAGGTGCAGCTGCAGTAGTTTTATATTCTCAACTAACAACCAGAAAACCTGCAGAAATAATTACAAAAACTTTAGATTCAGATAAAGCAATTCTACACAAAATTAAAATTGATGTAAAAACAAATACTCCAATAATTGAAGATAGAAGATATATTAGCTGGGGAAAAGATCATGGAACTAGTGTTACAGTTTTTTTACAAGCACAATACATTAAAGGTAAGCAATCTGTAGATTACTATGTAGAACTTACTGCTTTAGCTAATCCTCATGCTAAAATTACATATATAAATCCTGATGGAGAGATATTAGAGTATAAAAGAATTACAAAAAATATACCAGAATTAAGAGAAACTAAACCACATCCACATGGAATAGAAATAGGAACTTTTGAAAGAATACTCAGAGATAGCAAATATAATACTATTAAGTCATTTTTAATGAATGAATTCTATGGAATTGGAGATAAAGCTACGGAAGAAATATTAAAAAAATCAAATTTATCTGGAGATGCAGATCCAAAATTGATATCATTTGAAGAAATTGAAAAATTATATAATGCTTTACAATCAACTAAAATAAGAGCTTTGCCATCTAAATACATAACTACTCTAGGTAGAGAAAACATAATAAAATCTCTAACATATCTATATGACCCTGATTTTGTTACTGCATATGTTAGAAGACCTGCAGTTTATAGAGGAAATCCGTTCATTGTAGAAGTCGGGTTAGCCTACGGCGGAAATATAAAGGAATTTAGTATATATAGATATGCAAATAGAGTACCTTTATTATACAAACCTGGAGAATGTGCTATAACACATGCTATTTCAGAAATAAACTTCAAGAAATACGGATTTTCACTAGAAGAAGGAAAAGTTAAGGATCCTGTAGTAATATTAGTACATGTAGCTTCTGTATGGCTGCCTTTTACTTCAGAATCAAAAGAAGCAATTGCTCCATATCCCGAAATTGTAAAAGAAATTGAATTGGCAATTAAAAAAGTTTTAAGAGAGACGGAAATTTTTATAAAGAAGAAAAGGTCAATAGATTCTATAGGAGAGAAATATAAAACCTTATATGGTTATGGACTTGAGCTTGCAAAATATTTAAATAAAATTATTAATATAGAAGAAGAAAAGGTCAAAGAAAAAATTTATAACAGAATTAAAAAAGAATTATACAAAGATATAGAAGAAATAGTAAAAAGTATAAGAGAGATAAGAAAATTCATAAAAGAAGGAAAAATAGAAGAGAGCAAAAAATTAATTAGAAGAATATTAAAAGATGTTATAAAACTAAAAATAATTGATGAAATAGAAGTTGAAAAAATTTCTGAGGAAATTATAGATAAAATTAGAGAGGAAAAATTTTTAGAACTTGAAAAATAAAAATAATAAAATGGACAGCGATAAATTAGAAATAATTAAAAGAATTGAAGAATTTGCTAAAAAAATTTATGAAGAATTTGAAAAGGGAAATCCGAAATTTGAATTTATAATTAGAGGAAATCTAAAATATATTGAATACGATGTTATTAATGATCTCATAAAATTAAAAAAAACTATTGGTAGAAGAGAATTTTTTAATTTAGGACATACCAGAAAATTTACCCAAACGATATTAATAGCTTATCTAGCGAAAAGTCTTATAGAAAATGATAGAACTGCTTCAATCAGAGAGGTTTATTATCAACTAAAACATACAATTCCTATAGTAAATGAAGATACTTTTAATGATCAAAAAGAATCAGATCCTATAATAGAAGATTTAGAAAGAACTTTAGGAGTAATCAGAGAAAAACTTCATTTAAAGGCCGATAGAAAAGGAAATGTTTATGGAGATATTGTTTTAAGAGATAAAAAACGAAAAGATGAATGGAACTGTTCCAAACTTGGAATGGGAGGATGGTCGATACCTTCAACAATAGAAGAAATAGAAATTGTAGATATAAACGCTGATTTTGTACTTGTAGTCGAAAAAGATGCTCTATTTGAAAGATTAATAGAAGAAAAATATCCAGAAAAAAATAGGTGCATTTTGATTTCTACAGAAGGACAAGCATCGAGAGGCGCCAGAAGACTAATACATAGATTAAGATATGAACATAATTTGCCAGTATACATCTTTACAGATGGTGATCCTTGGGGCTACTACATATATTCTGTAATAAAGCGAGGATCTATGAAATTGTCACATTTTTCAGAATTATTAGCAACTCCTGATGCTAAATTTATTGGAATGACAATGGATGACATAAAGGAATATAATTTGAAAGATGTAACAATAGGATTAAAAGAACGAGATATCAAAAGAATACAAGAACTCATGAATTATCCTTGGTTTAAGAATAAGAAAGAGTGGCAAAGACAGTTTTCTATAATGCTAAAAGAAAAAATCAAAATAGAACAAGATGCTCTAGCAAAAAGATCCTTAGAATTTGTTTCTGATGTATACTTAGTAGAAAAATTATCAAATCCAAACAAATTGCTATCTTAGGCTACCTTATAAATCTTATTTTTGTATTTCTTTTTTCATCTTCAAAAAGCTTAGATAATAAAATTTTCAATTGATTCTCATCAATTTTTGTAAATTTTCCGGATAATATCATTCTATTTATATATTGACTCAAAATTATAATTGCATTTAGCCATTTTTCAGTATGGGCTATTTTTAAATTAGATAATCTATCTACAGCTTCTCTAGTTAAATAGGGTTTTATTTTTTCCCAAAGTTCCTCAATTTCTTTAAGATCATTTTTTTCTTTTTTGCTCATTAATATTAATAAAAAGCAAGATTTAAATAAAAAGATATGTTTGGTTATAATGGCAAGATTTTAAGAATAGACTTATCTAATCAAAAAATAAAAGAGGAGAAAATAGATGAAAAGATCTTAAAACTTTGGATTGGCGGAAGAGGATTAGGGATATACTATTTTATAAAAGAAGTAGATCCAAAAGTAGATCCTCTTTCAGACAATAATAAAATAATTTTTATGATTGGACCTCTTACAGGAATTGCAGGAGCACCTTTACCAGGAAGAGCCATTGCCGTATCAAAATCACCATTGAATAATAGATTATCGTGGTCTTCAGCTGGAGGAAAATTTGGAACATATCTAAAATTTGCCGGGTATGATGGAATTGTAGTTGAAGGGAAATCTGAAAATCCTGTATATATTTCAATAATAGAAAATAAAGTTGAAATTAAAAATGCAAACGAAATATGGGGAAAGACTGTTTTTCAAACTTATGACTATTTATATGAATTGTATAAAAAAGAATATAACATCCCGGATGTTTCTATAGCATGTATAGGTCCTGCTGGAGAAAATTTGGTAAAGTATGCTAATATAATGTGCGAAAAATATCATGCATTTGGTAGAATGGGATTTGGAAGTATTTTAGGTTATAAAAAAGTTAAAGCCATAGTTGTATATGGAAAAAATAGACCAAAAATATTTAAAGAAAACCTATTTAAAGAGATTTCTCTAAAAATTATTAAAAAATTAAAAAATAATGAACTTCTATCAGATTTATCTAAATCTGGTACTTTAGGAATGTTGATATCTAGAATAGGATCTCAGGGGGCGATACCAACTTATAACTTTTCTGAATATATAAAAATAGATACAGCAAAAATTAAAGAAGAATTTATAAAAAGAATAGATAATCAAAAATCTGTAA
>JAVYNJ010000004.1:0-29555 GCA_038735675.1 Nanopusillaceae archaeon
GAAAGACATGTAAATAAAGCAAGAGAAGTTTATAACTTGTTAAAATATTCTTTTAATGCTTATTATGATGATTCTGGAAGTATAGGAAAAAGATATAAAAGACAAGATTCTATAGGTACGCCGTTTTGTATAACAATTGATGAGCAGACATTCTTAGATAATTCTGTTACAATAAGATTTAGAGATACAAAAGAGCAAATAAGAATAAAAATAGATGAAATTAAAGATTTTTTAAAAGAAAAATTAAGTTTAGATTTTTTAGAAGAAGTTATTAAAGACATGTAGTAACTATTCTTTTTTTAATATCTCAAGAAAATATATTTTAAAATGAATAAAAAAATAGCGTTCGTATGTATGGAATTTTCTATTGAAAAACTTCCAACATATGCTGGAGGGCTAGGAATACTTGCAGGAGATCTACTTTATACAGCAAATGATTTGGGTATACCGTTTTATGGTGTTACTTTTATAAGTAGAAAAGGATACGTTAAGTATAAAATAAAAGATAGAGATCTGATCATAGAGACTGAGGATTATGACCCTATAGAATATTTTTCAAAAATCGATGAAACCTATTCAATAAAATTAAAAAATTTAGAAATAAAATTTGACGTCTGGAAATATTCTTTGCCAAATGCCAAGCTTTATTTAATAGATACAAATAGACCAGATAATCCAGATTGGATAAGAGAATTAACAGATAGACTATACTTTGAAAAAAATGAGGAAGAAAAATTGCTTAAAGATATTTTATTAGGATTGGGAACATTAGAAATATTTGATAAGCAAGGAATAGAAATTGATAAATATCATTTGAATGAATCTCATGGTGGATTTTTAGCAATAGAATTATTTAAAAGGTATAATAGTATTGAAGATGTTCGAAAAAAAGTTGTTTTTACGACCCACTCTATTGTTGCTGGACATGATGAATTTTCTTATGATTTAGTAGAAAAATATTATAATATTCCAGATGAAATAAGAAAAATTTCTCCAAATAAATTATCTTTAACAAAAGTTTTATTTGAATTATCTGGAAAAAATAATGCGGTATCATGGAAACATAGAGAAGTTACTAAAAAATTATTTGATGTAGATTTAGATTATATTACAAATGGTGTTTATCATTTTAGGTGGATAAACAGAAAAATGGCAAATTTATACGATATATATTTACCAGGATGGAAAAAAGAACCGGCAAAATTAGCTTATGCGGATTATATTCCTGATTCAGAGTTTTATAAAGTTAGAAGTATACTTAAAGAAGAATTGATAAACTTCATAAACACAGAATCTTATCAAAATAAATCTTTTTCTCATGATAGAATATTAATTTCTGTTAGAAGAAGATTAGTAGAATATAAGAGATTTCACATGCCTTTGTGGAGATTAGAATTATTTGAAGAATTGAATAAAAAATATAAAATACAATTTTTAATATCTGGAGCATTTCATCCTGCAGATACCTACGTTCAAAATACAATAAAATGGATTATTGATATTATGTCTACTTTAAATACACCCATAGCTTTAATACTTAAAAGAGGAATAGAATTAGAAAAGTATATTATTTCTGGAACAGACATATTTTTGCATATTCCTAGACCACCATTAGAAGCATCTGGAACTTCATGGATGAGAGCAGCAATTAATGGAGTTCCAGTTTTAGCTTCTAGAGATGGTAGCGTAATAGAAGGAATTATTGATGGATACAATGGCTGGTTATTTGGAAAAAATAGAATTTATTTAGATGAACCATATAATGAAGATGAAGATGTTTTAGATTTTTATAGAAAACTGGAAGAAGCTTTTAATTTGTACAGATATGAACATAGAGAGTATTTAAGAATATGTAAAAATGCTATAAAAACTATTGGACCAATATTTAATACTTATAGAGTTTTAAGAGAATATATTAGAAGAATATACGAATGAAGAAGGACGAAAACTCTGAAAAGTGATGATGGACCAAAACGCAGATGATGAATTTGCCGAGTTCAGATCGATGAAGAATTCTACCCATGCTGAAACTAAATTTTTTCTTCTGTGTTAGATAGAATTACAAATGGTTCTGGATTTACATATTTTCTAAACCATCCAACAAAAATTATAGAAGGAACATAATCTCTTAATGTACAAGATCCATCAAATGGCCATGTCCTTGCGCTGTCTGAATAATATGTGCACATTGTGTTAGAAATATTTACAAGTTTTCTATACATTCCTCCTCCAGAAACCCATGAATTTGTATCCCTAGATAAATCCAATAAAAGATTTAAAGAGTGATTTGTCCAAATTATTTGTGGATTTAAACTTAAATTAACAATTGTTCCAGCTGTTGGTCTCCCCAAATTAATAGGTCCAAAAACTAAAATCCATCCAGTAGTTGTAAAGGTGTTTGTAAGTTGAGTTCTATTAGTTAATTGATATCTTACTCTATAGTTATCTAAATCTCTTCCTGGTTGTTGATATACGCGAATTCTTAACATAGTTATGTTTACAGGAACTAGATCACCAAAATCAGAAGGTCTAATTAATATTTCATTTCTTGCATCATGATAGTATGTGTTGAAAGTATCTTCTGGATTAGATGATCTAAAGCCCCACGTTGTATTAGGAACGTTTGGAAATATTTCTCATTCAGTCCAAATAAATACTTTAGAAATATCACTTAAACTTGTAGCATCAGGATTTCCATAATATAAGTAAATTGTTTTATTTGAAAATGCGGTTAAATTAACTCTCACCCAAATTCTTGTATTATCGGTATTGCATCCACTTTCTATCCAATAGTTTAATAAAGTTAATCCATCTGAATCCGTAAATCTTATATCACCACAATCCGATCTCATTTTTCCTTGAGAAATCAAAGTTTGTGTATCCAATATAATTAAAACTTGATAATCTATCAAATTTTGAACAGATCTTTCTAAAATATATATTGGAGTTCTAAAATTCTATGGTTCTAACTATGGTCTTTCTAATACTTCAGAAAAAAATATTGCTTTTTCAAATTTTTTTCCATTACAACTTATAATCTCAATTTTATTCCAACCATTTTTAATATTATCTAGTCTTATTCTTGCAATTTCAGATGGATTTAATAAATTGTCTTTTAGAATTTCTTCTATTTCGTATGAAAAATTTATTAAATTACCATTTACATAAACTTTAAAACAACTTAAATCTAAAGAAAGTTTTCCAATATTTTTTATTTTTATTTCTGGTAAACTTATTTTATCATCTAAAATTTCAATTATTTCAAATGTAGATTTTTCATATTTTTGTATGTTTTTTAAAATGATATTTGCCAGATTGTTTATATTGTAATTTAAGTAAAATAAAAAAATAGAAATTGCTATTAAAAAGAATAAAAAACTAAAAGCAGTTCCAATAATAATTGAATTTGTTTTCATGTTAAGCTACAAGTATTATTATAGATATAAACTATTTTTTCATCATAAGACCCAACATTTGAAACTACTTTTACAGAATATATTCCATCAGATAAATTAAAAACAGATATTTTTAATGTTTCATGTTTATGCCATGCAGAATCATTAAAAATCTTATATGCAAAAGATATGGATATTTCGCTATATCTACCATTAATAAAAAATTTTGTTAAGTTCGGATTTAGGATAGTGTTTCCTCTATTTGTTACATAAAATGATACAACTCCATTTTCATAAGAACAAGAATCAATGTCAATTACAGATTGTAATCTATCAGAAATTATTTTTTCTCTACTTATTATTGCTCCCTGTATTTCTGCTATATTTTTGAACAATCCAGAAGCAAGTAAATATACGGCAACTATAGTAACTATGAAAAGTAAGACATATGATATTACAGTTGCAATTCCTTTCATAAAATAAAATTATTTTTTAGAAACTTTATTTATTATGGGCCCGTAGTCTAGCGGTAGGATTCCGGCCTCGCTAGCCGGAGGTCCCGGGTTCAAATCCCGGCGGGTCCAATTTTTAATAATATTGACTTACAATTAGAATATATAACGCGCCGGTCGTCTAGTGGTAGGATGCGGGCCTTCCAAGCCCGTGACCCGGGTTCAAATCCCGGCCGGCGCAATCTTAAATTAAAAAAGAAATAAGATGTCTTAAAACATTATCTAGATCTTTATGATATTTTTTATAATACTTTATATACATTATTGTTTTTTTATCCAATTCTTTTGGTAAAAAAGATTTTATTTTGTCATAGTCCCCTTCTATAATAGCTTTTCTTATGTAGCTAGAGTTTAAAATATTGGTTTTTTTCTCATAATAAACATTTATATGCAATGAATATAATCTTGCTATTAGAGAAACTATTTTGTATGCTAGAAATCTATCTAAATCTCTAGTATAAATCAAAAATTCTTTCTCTCCAGTAGATTTTAAAATATTCAAAAATTTTATGAGTAGTTTTTTATCTAAGACATTTATAGGTAAAATATAATATTTTCTATGATCTATATAATTTTCTAGAATAGAAGAGATGTATTTATATCTATAGTTAATTGGAATTGGATTTTTTGGTGATAAAATTTCTTTTTCATCTTTTTGAAGATATGTGGGTATTACTAGAACTAAATCAGTTTTATTAGATAATTTTAGTATTGTCTCTAAATGTTGTTTATGGAATGGCTGAAACTTCCCGATGAAGATACCTACTACCATCTCTTCTAAGTAATTACAAATTTTATATATATTGTTAAAGATGTTTAAAATATTTTATGGATATTATAATAGGAAGAACTCAGGATGAAATTGAAAAATATGGTAAAGAAGGGACAATTTTTATCGGAAAAGAATATATAAAGATGGAAAATGCTCTTTCTCTTGCAAATGAAGTTTATTTAGATGTCAATTTTCCACATATAATTTTAATTGTTGGAAAGAGAGGGCAAGGAAAATCTTATACATTATCTTCAATTATAGAAGGAATATCTCTGTTAGACTATTCATATAGAAAAAATATAGTCAATTTAGTTTTTGATACAATGGGAATATTTTGGACAATGAAATTTCCGAACTATAGGGAAGCAGAATTATTAGAAAGATGGAATATGAAACCAAAAGCATTAGATAATGCAAAAATATATGTACCTGAAGGAATTTATGAAAAATACGAAGATTTAAAAATCCCTGTTGATGATACCTTTACTATTAATCCGCATGATTTATCAGAAATCGATTGGACATTGGTTTTTAATTTAAATCCAATATCATTGAAAGCAGCATATTTGCAAAGAATAATTAGAGAGCTTAAAAGAAGAAATGAGGATTATTCTATAGAAAATATAATCAATTATATTGAGAAAAAAAGTTTAGATCCAAAAATAAAAGAAATTTTGATAAATTATTTTGAAAATGCAAATTCCTGGGGATTGTTCTCGGAAAAAGCTACACAATTGAAGAAAATTTTAACTCCTGGAGATGTAATAATATTAGATATTTCTTTATATACTACAATACTGGGTGGATGGTCTGTTAAAAATTTAGTAATTGGATTAATCTCTAAAAAAATATTTTATGAAAGATTACTTTGGAGAAAAAAAGAAGAATTAGAAGAAGCATACTTGGGATTTGAAATTAGAGATAGAGAAATGCCTCTCATTTGGATATATATAGATGAAGCACATGAAGCCATTCCAAAAGATAGTATTACTCCTGCTACAGAACCATTGTTACAGATAATAAGAGAGGGCAGACAACCAGGAATATCGTTAGTTTTGGCAACGCAACAACCAGGAAAATTATTAATTGATGCAATTTCTCAGTCTGATATAGTTATATCCCATAGAGTTACTGCAAAAAGCGATATAGATGCTCTTAATGAAGTTATGAAAAATTTTACAGCTCAGGATATTGAAATATATATGAATGAAAATCTTCCAAAAAGAAAAGGGGCAGCAATAGTATTAGATGATAAATCAGAAAGAATATATCCAGTTCAAATAAAACCAAGATTTTCTTGGCATGGAGGTCAAGATGCTCAGTTAATTAGAAAAAGAATATGGTTAGAGGAATATTCAAAAAAATAGAAGGAATAATATCTCTAGTTGTATTTATTTTATTTTTGATTTTTTATTTTAACGTTTATGATATTACGATATTTAATGATTCTAATAATGAAATTTACAGAAAAATACAAACCATAGAAGAAATTTATAATAAGCTAAAAAAAGAAGGATATATTGTTAGTTTTAGAGTTTATATATCAAAATATTCTAAAGAAATTTTGTGTAATTTAAATAACGAAGAATTAAGAAAAGAACTTTGTTACAATCATCCTTTTTTTATTCCAATAAATCTTAGTTTTTTATTAAAAAATGATGGAATATTAAGTAATACAAATAATACTCTTTTTAAAAAAGACCTTGGAGGATTTGTATATCTAAATTTATCTTCTTTTGAATGTGAAGAAGAAGAGTATATTTTAATTGAAGTAAAAGGTCCAATAAATTCTCCAAAAATTGTATTTGTTACAACTCCAACTATTTACTATTGGTTAAATAGTGGTTTTAATGTAACAGTAGAATCTAATGTAGAGGCAGAATTTAGTTATTGTTATTTATCGGAAAATGGAACATGTTTAGAATCTAATACTGGAAAATCTTATGGTATAATAATAAAAATAGATTATCTTACATCAGAAAAAGCAATTTTTAATGTTTCAAAAGGTATTAATGGAAATGCAGAAGCCTTTAATATTCAAAATTTAGATTATTTTCAATATAAAATAATTTTTGAGCCAAAATGTTATTTAGATATGGAATTTTTAGTATCTGAAAATATATATTATGATTTTCAAGACTATATGAATTTAAAGTGTTCAAATTATTTTATGAGTAATTCTAAAATATATTATGACTTTCAAAACAAGATTTTAATAGAGGTATATTACAAGTTATCTCTTTATAGAGAAGCTCTTCTATCCAATCCAAATATAAAAAATGTTGGAATAGCATGTATACAATACTATAAGGAATTTAACAATAGTATATTTAATGTTTATAGAGTTTTATTTTCAAATAGTTCCTGGTTTTTTGAAATAGCAGAATATAATATTTCTAATTTAAATCAGCAGTTTAATTTATTCAACTGGTCTTTTAGATTTTCTAGTTTTATTCCAGATGAGTACTTTAATTTTACAAACTTTGAAAACTTCAAAAATAAAAACATATTCACAAATAAAATAATGCTTCGAAAATTGAGTAATTCTTATTGTAAATACGTTTTATTGTTTTTTGATGATATTTACAACACTACTTTTTACGGAAATAAAACAGCAAATGTAATCATATTAAGTGATCAAAATTTCTTAAGACCGAGAATACATTATTTTTGTATTAATCAAACAATGGACAATCTAGCTATTGATGTATATTACGGTTATTCTATGCCCATGTACGAGCTAAAATACATTAATAAAGTATATTATATAGATATAAAAGATTTAGAAGAAGACGATAAAACATCTTTTTATTTGAAAAATTTAAATATTTCTGTTGGAAATAAAGTAAATAAACCATACTCTAAAGGATATAATGTTTATATTAAATATAACAATAAGCTAATAGAGGATTATTTAATAATTTACATAAAATGAGAGGATGGATTGTTTTATTTGAAACAATAGTTTCTATAATTATATTAACTACAGCATATTTGGTTTTTATTAATTATGTTAGAAATAGAGAGAATATAGAAAATATTGGTTTTAAATTGAATATTGAAAATTTTAGAAATTTCGTTGAAGATTGTTATCCAGAAAAGATTTATGTAATATATAATATTTCTTCAGGTACATATATAGTATGTTTAAAAGGAAATTTAGGAGATTTGGAAGATACTAAGAACTATACATTCTATGGAAAGTATTTATTTTCTGGTTATAAACAGTACGATCCATTTATTTTAATTTTATACAAATGAAGTCACAATATATTCTTATATCAGCAATAATTATAGTTTCGATACTATCATATTATATTTTGAGTGTTTTAAAAACAAATATTGATATAAAAAGCAACCTCTTTGAATATGTGAAAAATTTTGAAAATGAAATTTTTTATATTTCTAAAAATTTTGATAAATCTAAAATTTTAGATTTTGTTCAGGTTTATAGAGATTACTTAATTTCTAATCAATTAGAAATGAAATATATTTGTATTGTTTCAGAAAAATTTTATGATAATTCAATAAATGAATGTTCCAATCAAGAGGAAAACTGCTGTTATGTAATAAGAACACCTACATATTTTGAAAATTTAAAATATTGTAACGTCTCTTTTTTATTTAAGGAAATGAATATGATTTGCATATGTTATAACATTTCTAAAGAAAATAATTTTTATATAAACTTAATATGTGTTTAGCAATTTTCTATAAAAATTTGATTAAAAATTATGTTTGTTTTTATACATAGCTCTCTAGTAAAATTTAATTCTTGGTTATTTAAAATAATATAATTATAAGTGTTTTTTGAAATATTATAATAAAATAAAGAACCTCTTTTTTCTATACTTATGTTTATATGAGCAGATTCTGTATTATATTGAGTTCTTGAAGTGTAAGTAGCATATATTATATTTGAATCATTTAAGAAAATAATTTTAGAGCCTAAAGGTAGTTGTTTTTTAAAAGTAAAGCTACATATCCCGCAATTTCTATAAATGCTTAAAATTGCATGATATTCGTTAAGTAAACTAATTATATTTTCAATCTCCAATTTTGTTTTTTCTCTTTCAGTTACGTAATAACTATAATAAAGCACATATGAAAGAGCGAGGAGAGAAAAAGAAACATATATTAAAAATTCTATAAAAAGACTTATGCTTTTTTTCATAAAAATAGTATTTTTTATTTTAATTTAAATCTTTAATTTTATTTTAAAAATTAAATATTATTTTTTATTTTTTAAAAGCTCATTATAAATCTCTGTTGAAATTTTATCTATAATGCTTCTTCCTAAGTTAGATATAATTCTTCCCTTTTTTTTACCATCTACAACTTTTACAACCAAACCGCATTTTTCCAATTGCTGTAAAATTAATCTAACAATTTTTCCATATCCTTTTTTAAATTTTCCTGGTTCCATTCCTCTTTTTCGTAATCCTCCATATTTTTTTCTTAATCTAGATACTCCTATTGGTCCTTTTAAATAAACCATCCTCAATATCGAAGCAGCTCTATAATACCACCATCCTGGTGAGTTATCATAGTTTTTATCTGCTGGAAAATCTGGAGGTCTTTCTCTATCCGGACCTGTCTTTACAAATTTTGCCCAATATGGTGGTTTTAATTCTTCTTTATAATTTTCAAATAAATATTTTGCTAATCTTTCAACTAAAATTTGTCCAGGTACTTCATGAGCTGTTGGCATTCAAAGAAGATTATAGTATAATCTTTAAAAATAAAACTTATTATAATTAAATATGTATTCTCATACTAAAAAAGTAGGACCAGCAGGAAGATTCGGATCTAGATATGGAAGAAAGATAAGAGAAACCATAACTGAAATAGAAAGTCAATATAAAAATAAAAGACTTATATGCCCGTTTTGTAATTATTTGTCTGTAAAGAGAGTAGCGTATGGTATATGGGAATGCAGAAAATGTGGCAAAAAACTTGCAGGTAAAGCATATACAATATGATCTATTATTTGTGTATAAATTGTGGAAGAAAAGTTCCACATGAACAGGTTAAAAAAAGAGTGAAATGTCCATATTGTGGAGGAAAAATATTGATTAAAACTCGACCTAATTTTGTAAAACATCTTAAAGCTAGATGAAGATAATAATCAAAAATTTAGATATAGATTTTTTAGAATCTTTAAATTTTTTAAAAAACAAAGAAAAGATTTCAATAGATTTAAGTTCATTAGAAATAATTTTAAATGTAAATTCTATTTCAAAATTAAGGGCAATAATGAATCTGATATTTAGATTAATGAAAATATATGAAGACTTGGGGAGGACCCTGTCCAAATTGTAATTCTAATGAAACAGAAATAAATTATATAGAATATAATCTTCCTAATGTAGGTAATATTTTAATTTATTCATTTTTATGCAAAAAATGTAATTTTAGATATTCAGATATTATCCCACAATCAATAAATTTTAATGAATACGAAATAACAATAAATGGAGCAGAAGATTTTAATAAAAAGATCTATAGAATTCCTGGATTTAAAATAATACTAGAGGAGGTTGAAATCGAAATAATTAATGTTTCTCAATCAAAATATCTAATCTATACTGTAGATGGATTTTTACAAGAAATTATAGATTTTCTTAAAACTTTAGAAAAAGAAAATGATATTATAAAAGAAAAAATAAGTTATCTAAAAGAAGTTTTAGAAGGTAAAAAGAAATTAAGAATAATTATAAAAAAGATTACTTCTTAATTACCTTCTTTATATATTCTGTTGCATAATTTTTATCTTTCCAATCCTTAATCTTTACCCACTTTCCAGGTTCTAATTCTTTATAGTGTTCAAAGAAATGTTTTATTTCGTTTTTTATAGCTTCTGGTACATCTTTTATATCCTTTATCCATGAAAATCTTGGATCAATCTTATCTAAAAGTACGGCAATTAATTTTTCATCTTTTCCTTTTTCATCCTCCATTTCTAATAATCCTATTGGTCTTACTTTAACAACACTTCCAGGAAGTAAAGGATCTGAAGAAATTATTAAAACATCTAAGGGATCTCCATCATCACATAATGTATTTGGAACAAAGCCATAGTTAAATGGATAATGCATACTTGTATATAATATTCTATCAACAACCAATGTTCCTAATTCCTCATCATATTCATATTTTATTCTACTTCCCTTACTTATTTCTATTACAACATAAAGTTCTTCAGGTGGTTTAGGACCAGGAGGTAAATTTTTAAGTCCCATTTATTTTTGAGTTTCTTGTTCACTTACACCAGAAGATATTTCTTTTATCCTCCATATTTTAGCAAAGGAAGGAGTAGCTATAATCCAATCGTTTCCAACTCCAACAATATCCCCATTAATTGCATTTATTACAGATTTTATTCTGTTTATAACTTTTTTTAGTTCTACAATATCTTTTTCTTCTTTTAATTTTCTAATATCTATAAAGGCAATTGTATTTCCTTCTCTTAAAGTATCTACAACTGCTTTTACATCAGAAGAGTCTTTTAATACGAATACTCTAACCCAAATTTTTGTTTCTTCAGCTTTTTTTATCGGGACAATTTCAATATAATCTTTAACTTTTTCTTCCTTTTTCTTAAAGAAGGGTAAAGATACCATAATTATTTTTTAGTTTGATAAAATTTTTAATATATTATTTGTTAGTCTTTTCTGATGTTCTAAGAAGTTTTTCTATTTCGTTTTGCAAAATTGTTAACTTTTCTCTTAGTTGTCTTTCCTGTTTATCTATAGATTGTAACCTTATATTTAGAATATCTTTCTTCTCTTTTAATTCTTCTAATAATTTATTTTTATCTTTTTTTATTAAAACATTACCAACTAATTTGAATATAATCTCTCCTTCTTTTAAATTCTCTAATTCCTTTATAGCATTTTCAACTTCGATTAAATCTTCCTCTAATTTTTGTTTTTGATACAAAAATGCTAGATAAGTTTGTCTTAATGTCTCGAATTCTTCTAATTTTTTGTTAATAAGTTCCTCATTCATCTTATTATAAATTACACAAAAAATTAAATTACTTATGCATAAATATAAATTTGTCTTTTTCTTTTTTCAAGAAGCCATATCTTATGGCATGTATAATTTCTCCATCATTTACAAATTTTAAATTAGATTCTCCAATAGCATTGATAATACCTGAAGGTTCTAAAATTTTAATATTTATAGAATCCTCTTCTGAAACCCACTGAACTATTTTTGCATTTATTTTCTTTGCATCCTCCAAACTATCACTTATATATTTGCATATTGCCTTATCTTCTTCTATTTTTTCTACTTCAATATTAAAAGCATCCATTAATCGTAAGTATTTGTTATTTAATACGTCTGACTTTTCTAAATAGAAAATATTGCTTTTTATTATGATTTTTCTTTCACCTAAATCTTCTTTTGGATGATTTTTAAGTATAACTTCTTTTGGAATTTTTATATTTCTAATAATAACTTTTATAGGATTTCTTATTATAAAAAATCTTTTTGAAAAACTATCAATTATCTCTCTGTTATAAGAATGTATTCTTTCCCAATCAATATAAGAATCTACTAAAGAAATTCCAATTTCCAAAACATATTTTTTTATTGCTTTAGGTTGTATTCCTCTTCTTCTTAAAGCCATTAAAGTTGCTAAAAATGGATAATCCCAACCATCAATTTTGCCTTCATTTATTAATTTCCTTATTTCTGATTTATGCAAAGGAACGTCTTTTACTAAAAAAGCGCCATAATTTATAATTTTTGGCATTTTCCATCCAAAATAGTCAAATATATATTTTTGTTTATATGTATTTACTTCATGTTCCTTCATTCTAAATACGTGAGTAATCTCCATAAGATGGTCGTCAATAGATACGGAAAAATTATATGTTGGCCAAACCCAAAATTTTTTTGCATAATTTTCGCCATATTTATATAATAACCAAGGATGGGGATTTTTTTCAGGATTTATTACTCTAAATGCAATCCAATCTCTTATTGATGGATTTGGATGATTAATATCTGTTTTTATTCTTAAAACAGCTTGACCCTCATCATATTCTCCGTCTAACATTTTTTTAAATTGCTCTAAATTCCAATCAATATCTTTACTTCTATGTTCGCAGGCAATTCCTTTTTTTCTATTATCTTTTATTTTTTCGCTATTACATAAATCTACATAGGCGTATCCCAATTCAATTAATTTTTTTGCATAAGTATAATATATATTCAATCTTTCTGATTGTATATATATTTCATCAATTTTATCTTCAATTAACCATTCTACATCATGAATTATTTTTTCATATGCTTCAATCAAAGGTTTTTTGACTTTTGGATCTGTATCTTCAAGTCTTAAAATAAACTTTCCATTATACTTTTTAGCAAAATAATAACTTAAAACTATGGCTTTTGCATGTCCTATATGTAAATATCCTGAAGGATTTGGAGCAAATCGGGTTTTAACCTTTCCATATTCTGCCTCTTCTAAATAATCGATTTTATCTTTTTTTTCTTCCTTTTTTGCTGCTAAAATTTCTGGGAATTCATTTTCTAAAATTATCTTAGCCTTTTCTTTATCAATTATATTAATTTTTTCAACAATTTCCTTAATCTTTGGTATATATTTTTTGATATCTTTTTTAATTTCTGGAATTTCTGCAACTACTTTAGATACAACAGAATTTAAGTCTATTTTATCATATTTTACTTTACAAAATAATGCCCATTTTTTTGCTATATCTTCAAAATTCATTTTTAAAATATTTTTATTGCCCAAATACCCGGTTTTAGGTTTTTTCTTTTTGAAATTTCGGAATTTTCAGGATTTATTATTATTACAAATCCACTAAATTCCTCTGAAAAATCTTTAGATCCACAATACGGACATTGAATAACATTCGGTAATAATATTGCTTTACAATTTCTACATACTTTTTTCTTTTGGATTTTTCTTGGCATTATTTTTTCTTGCTTTTTTCTTCAAGCCATTCTATTTTTCCTAATCCTGGTTGTTTCATTGTTAAAGATACTCTAATATTAGTTATATCTTTATAACTTACGGTTATAACTCTTGCTTTTACTATATCTCCAATTTTTAAAACTTTGTTTGTTTTTTTACCAACTAAAGCTTCCTTTCCACTGATGGAAACTTCGTCATCCATTACTTGTGATATATGTACAAGACCATCTATAGGACCAATATTTAAAAATACTCCAAAATCAGCAATTCCAGATACAATTCCATAAGTTAGCTCATTTATTTCTGGTTTGTAAGTGTAAGCACTGAATACAACTTTATAATATACTCCCCCATCTTCTGGTATTACAACTCCCAAATCAACTTTCTCTATATCTTTTATTGCTATAATTATTCCAATATCTTTTCTTACTAATCCAATATATGAAGAAATTAATATGTTCTTTATATTTTCTATTTCATTTTCACCAAGTTCTTTTGGAGGTATTCTAACTACGTCCTCTATCTTAGTTTCATAAAACATTGTAAAAATTCTATATAAAAAATTTATAAAATATTATTTTATAATGAGTTTAAAAAGAAAGATAAAGGAATTTTATGCTTCAAATTCTGAAGTAATCGAAGATATAGTAATCGTATCTAAAAATAGGGAAGTTGCATATCTACTAGAAAATAATAAATTCGGTCAAAGACCATCTATAATAGAAAATAAAGGAGATATATTTTCTTATATAGATAAAGGAGCAATATCTTTTCATATATCTTTAGAAAGATGGTCGGATCCAATGTTGTTAGAAAATGTAAAGTCTAGGAAAGAATTGGAAGAAATAAGAATAGGTTGGGATCTAATTATCGATATTGATTCAAAATCTGTAGATATAGGAAAAATCGTTACAAGAAATATTATTAACTTTTTAGAAAATAAAGGAATAAAAAAAATATATCTAAAATATTCGGGTGGAAAAGGATTTCATATTGCTATTCCTTGGGAAATTTTTCCAAAAAGAATTGATTATTTAAAAAAAGGAGAAATTGTTGAAGAAGATACAGTAAAACTTTTTCCAGATATTGCTAGAATTATTGCTATGTATTTGGTTGAAAAAATAAAAGAAAAAGTAGAAGACGAAATATTAAAAAAATTTCCAGAGATTGAAAAGGAAAAAAACGAAAAGGAATTGTTTTTTTCCGTTGTAGAAATAGATACTATTGCTATTTCTAATAGACACTTAATAAGATGCTTATATTCTATAAATGAAAAAACTGGAAGATTATCTATTCCAGTTGATATTAAAAATTTAGAGAATTTTAATCCAGAATACGCCACTCTTGATAATTTTATATATGAAGGAATCCCATTTTTAACAGAGGAAATCAAAGAAAGAGAAGAAGCAGAAAAACTATTTAGAGATGCAATAAATTGGAAAATAAATAAAGATTTGTTTTCAATAGAATATATAGTAAAAACGGTAAATAAAATAGAAACTAAAAAAATAGAAAAGGAGCTTATTAAAGAAAAAAGAAAGCATAGAGAAAAAATTACTGAAGATTATTTTCCTCCATGTATAAAAAATATTTTATCTGGAATAGATGATGGTAGAAAGAGATCAGTATTTATATTAATAAATTTTTTGTATCATATAGGATGGTCATATGAAGAAATAGAGAAAAAAATTAAAGAATGGAATAATAATCTTAATGATCCTTTGAGAGAAAGATATGTAGAATATCAGTTAGAATGGCATAAGAAAATATATAATTCTAAAAAATATTATTTACCTCCAAATTGTAATAATGATATGTATTACAAAGAAATCGGTGTTTGTCAACCAGATAATATTTGCAAATATATTAAGAACCCCTTACTTTATCCATATAAAAAATTAAAGTTAAGTAAAGATAAAACTATAAATTCTTCTTAGAAGTTTTATATTTTTAGAAAAACAAAAATAATTAAATGCCAAAAGAAAGAGTAGTCGATGGTCTTACATTTTCATATTCTGGGATAATAAACTTTGTAGATTTATATAAATCATTAAAAAATTTTTGGGAAGAAAAAGGATACGATTTTATAGAAAAAAAGCATGAGGAAAAGATATTTGAGGATGGAACTAAAAGTATTAAATATGAATGGTATTGTGAAAAAAAAGTAACAGATTACGCAAAATATATTTTTGAGTGGACTATTTCAATAGAAAAATTAAGATTAATAAAAAAAGAAGGCATAACACATGAATATGCAGAGAATTTACTTTTAAAAATAAATGGTGATTTAGAGTTAGATTATGATAAATATTTTGGAGATAAACCATTTGGAATATTTTTAAGAGCTCTTTTTGAAAGATATTTAGTAGGAGATGAAATAAGGACTCATAAGAAAAATATAAGTTCTATTGCAAATAATTTCTTAGATTTATTAAAAACACTAACAGGATCTTATAAAACATGAAAGAAGATATATATAAATCCTCTGTAAAATTTAGATCTAAGTTTTCACCTCAGGATTTTTATCAATCTTTAAAAAAACAAATTGAAAATTACGGATGGCAAGGAAAATTAGGTAAAGATTATTACGAAACTTACCAATATTATAAATTATCTCCAGAAGGCCTATTATTCGTAGAAAGTATTTGGGAAATGAGAAAAGAATATTGGAAAGAAGAACCTAAAATAAATTGGGAAATGAAAATAACTATAAAGATAAATAACTATAATATCTCAACACAAACTGGAGAAATAGAAATAGAAATTTCTTCCTCTCATGAAATTGAAGATATAAAGGAACCAGAAGCAAAATCTTTCTTAGAAATACTTTTATCATATTTTGGTATCACCCCCCATTTTTTAAAAAAAGAATATGAAAAGGCAAGAATAGCAGGAACCGGAATTAAGGGAAGATCTGCTAGAGATCTGTATATAATATGCGAAAAAATAAAAGAATGGATTATTAATTATTTCAAAGGCTACTATTAAGGATTGTAGATTTCTATATTTAATTCTTTAGCCCTCTTTATTATTTGTTCTCTTTTTCTCCTTCCTACTGTTGAAGCAATTACAGCTATTTCTTTTTCTTTGTCAATTTTTTCTAATTCTTCTATATTATGAACTAAAACAGGCCTTTTTCCGTTTCTTAATAATCCTTTAACTTCCCTTGGAGAGCCATATCCTACTTCTACCATTTCTGGTTTTCCTTTTATTTTCTTTCTTATCTTATTATGTATTCCCTTTGGTCTTCTCCAAGAGTCTTTTCTATTTTTTAATCTGATCTTTTTATACCAATATACTCTCAAATATTCTGGTTTTTTTCTTTTTATTTTCTTTCTTATTCGTAATAAACTGAAAATATTTGTTCGCTTCATCTTATAAATTTATGTATAAAAGTAAAATCTTCTTAAATTTATGGCTTTTCAATTATATATAAGCCATCCTGAAATTTTCTTAAATCTTTTTCTTTAATTTTTGTTAGGGCTTCTAGTCTACCAGCAAAATTTCCTACAATTTCTATATCGACACCCTCTACTATTACTATATCTCCCTCTATTTTCACGTTTACACCTTCTGGTATTTCTAATTCTCTATTTTTTCTTTCACCCAAAAAATTTTCTATTATAAATTTATTATTTTGTATCTTCATTTTAAATGGAAAATGAACGTAAACAGCTTTTAATTTATATTGAAAACCATGCAAAACGCCATTTATCGCATTTTTTATATGTGATGCTAAGGTATAAAGATGTTTTGCTTCCCTTCTAGTTGCGAAATATGCTTTTAAAATCAAAATGTTATTTTCAATAGTTATATATATTCGTGGGTGTTCTATTCTTCTTTCTACCTTTCCTTTTGGACCGCTAACAATTATTTTATTTTCTTTGATTTCAATATTTACATTTTCTGGTATATTAATACTCTCTTCTATAATACGGTATCTCATTTTTTCTTGTTTTTTGAAAAATTTTTTAAGCTTCTTTTAATACTTTCACTTTGAATTTTTCTTCGAGAAACTTTATTACTTCTTCTTTGGTAGTTCTATGCCTTTTTGGTATTTTTGCCTTTTTTATTTTTCTATACATTACCCTGTATCCTGGTCTTTTTACAGTTACGCAAACATCCATTCCAAACATTCCAATTTCCGGATCATATTTTAATCCTGGTATCCAAACATACTCTTTTATTCCGAAACTAAAATTGCCAAATTCGTCAAATTGACTTTCTTTTAAAGTATTGTTTACAGCTTTTAGAAGCCATCTTAATGCTTCTTCTGCTTCTTTTTTTCTTAAAGTTAATTTTAATCCAATTTCCAATCCTGGTCTTATTCCCCAAGCTTCTATTCTTTTTTTTGCCTTTGTTCTAACAGGTTTTCTATTTGGAAACATTTTCATTAATAACTTTTCAGCCTTTTCTAATGGTTCTCCTGGTTTACCTACCCCTATGTTTATTGTAACTTTATCTATTTCAATTCTTCTCATTACATTTTCAGATTTCATTTTAATGTAATAAGAGGTTTTTCTTCGCCTACAACTATTCCATATTCTGCGATAGTTTCCTTTAACTCTTTAGTTTCGAGATCTTCGTAAATAATAAATCTAGTATTTCCAAAACATTTTTTATATATTTTTAGCTCTTTTAGTTTACCAAATGATCCTGCTTTATGTCCTTTATAAAAAAATAGCAATGCTTCTGTTTTTAATTTTAATATTTTCTTTATTTCGTTATTCTTTAAATCTACAAATAACGAATCTCCAGTTTTTATATTATTATCGTCAGTTAAAAAGTTTCTTCCATCGAATCCTGTAATTTGTATTTTTCCATTTTTTATCATGGTCTTTTTAATTATTTTTATTATTTTTAATCCGTCTTCTTCTTTTGAAATTTCTACTAATTTTAATTTATTATTTGTAGACATAGTAACTCTATAATACTTGTCAATATCTATAATTCCAATTGTATCAAAAAGTCCGGCAGGATACCTTATATCTTTAACAGGCTTTCCGTTTATTGTAATAGATCCTTTTGATAAAGCGTATTTAACTTCATTTTTTGTTTTAAATAATTTTAAATAGTCTCTTAGCCATAAAACAATTGGCATACAAAGTTCAAATTTTATTCCTGTTGTTAAAGGTCTACAAATCCAATAGCTTCCTTTTCTTGGAATTGGCCATTCTTTTGGTGCAGCTATTCTTCTTAAATGTCTAGTTCCAGATACATGCGCCATTCTATATATTTTTTCCTATTTCTTTAGCCTTTTTTATATCATCTTCACTAACAGAAAAGTTTTTAATAATCTCTTCTACTATTCTAGAATCCTTTATTTTTCTGTTTAATATTTCTATTCTTTTTCTATCAGACAAATTTAACTTTAAAATTTCTACTTTGGAGTAATGTATTGGATAATAAACTTCTTTTCCAGATTTGTTAATATATTTTGCCTTATCTATGAAAATTCTATATCTTTTTGCATCAACTTTTACTACAAATCCTTCTAAGTTTTTAAACTTTCCTCTAAGAATTTTAACATAATCTCCAACTCTTATAGGGATACTTCTTATTTTTGCTATTTCTCTAATTTTTTTTGACAAAGGAGAACACATTATTTTTCTTCTTATGTGTATAGGAGCGTTAATTAAATATTTTCTTTGTTTTTTAGGTTGTTTAGAAAACTTCCAGCTTTTAGACCAATTAGAGTAGTCTATATTTTTGAATTTTAAAACCATTTTATACTATGATGCTAGCGATTTTTCCAATTTCTGGCCATCTTTCTACAGCTTCTTTAGCTACGGGACCTCTTATTATAGTTCCTGCTAAATTTCCTGCTTCATCTTTCAATAAGACACAAGCATTATCTTCAAATTTTATTCTAGTTCCATCAGCTCTTCTATATTCTTTTCTTTGTCTTATTACTATTGCTCTCATAACTTTACCCAATAATGAAATATCTCCTTCTTTTACGCTTACTACTATTAAATCTCCAACTCCAGCTTTTGCTAATCTTCTTTTAACACCTTTATATCCGATAACCTGAATTAGTTGTACAACCTTTGCTTTTGAGTTGTCGGCGACTTTTAAATAAGCTCCCGTATTTAATGACCTAACAACTCTTGCGGATATCGGTTTCATTTTTTACCCAATACAACGAAGTTTACTGTTTTAGATAATGGCCTTGTTTCTCCAATTATAACAATATCTCCCTCTTTTATTTCAGATAAACATTCTGGGACATATGCTTTTATAGTGCTTCTTCTTTTCTCATATCTTTCATATTTTGGAATGTAAACATATCTATACATTTCTATTTTTGCAATTTTATGTTTAAATTTTATTACTTTTCCTTCAAATAAAAAACCATGTATTCTTATCTCTCCATGCCAAGGGCATTTTTTTTCATTACAAACATTTGTTGGTGGGGAAATTCCGTCAATTCCGATATCTTTAGTATAAGGACTCATTATTCAAAAAATTTAGCAATATATTTATAAATGTGTATGAAGAATAATCCCATTGCTGAAAAATGATGATAGATGGGCGTGCAGATTTAAAAATATTTTTCAAAATATAGAAAAATTAGGGCGGCCAAAGTGACCGGGAACCACCCGTTCCCATTTCGAACACGGAAGTTAAACCGGTCCACGTCCGCGATAGTACTGGCGCAAGCCGGGAAATCGCGGAAGCCGCCCGCTCCTAAATATTATTTACATTATTGGAAATCTTTTTACATTTCCACAATATAAACATCTGTATATTATTTTTCCATTTCTAACTCTTATAGATAAAGTTTTTCCAGGAATCCAAATAGTATAACATTTTTTACAAAATTTATTTCTTAAATTTTTTATAATTTTTATTTTTGCCTTCTTTTTTATTTCTAGGATAATCTGAATATACCTTCTAGAAAGGCTAGGATCTTTATCAAATATTTCTAGAGCTTTTTTATATAAATAAAAGATTCTATTTATTGCTATTTTTTTTATATCTTTCACTTTAGATTTATATCTATTCTTTGAATTTCTTTTTTATCTAAATTTTCAACAACTATAGATATTTTGTCATTAATGTCGTACTCTAATCTTGGTATTTTTATTTCAATGTTTTCTTTTTTATATTTTTCTATAGATATTATCAATGGAGAAATTAAGGTAAAATACATTCTAAATCTTAAATTAGTAAATTGATCTTTAATTTCGATTTTTTCTGTATAAATTTTAAATTTTTTAATATATGGAGAATGATTTTTTATTGTTATTAAAAGTTTTTTAGAATATTTTGGATCTAAAATAGGTTCTACTTTATATTCAAGTATCCATTTATCTGAGATTTCCATAATAAAGTTTTAAGTTTCCAGTTATTTTATCTATTTTTTCTTCTTCATCTGGTCCTATTGCAATGCATGTTATAGTATTTGGAGGAAGTTCTGTTAATCCAGCATCTCTAATTAAAACACAAACTAGATTATTTTTTTTAGCTAATTCATAGTAATTTAACAATTCCTTTTCATTTTCTACAGATAAAATAACCTTTTTAGCTCCTTCAGATAACCATTTGTCTAATATTTCTTTTTTAGACAATAAAGCAGCTTCTAATGAAGCATGAGCTACTTGTACACACATTTTTCCGCAAGAAATATTCAAATCTTTTCTTACAATTATAACTTGTTTGTATTTCATATTAAATTTTTTAATTTTTCTAATAATAAAGAATATCTAATTTCCATCTCCTTTCTCTTTTTAAATTCTTCAGTATAGAGGTTTCCAATATTTTTTATTTCATTATCTATTCTTTCAAATATTTTTTTTATATTTTCTGTTTCTTTATTTAAATAATTTAACCATTCTTTAATTTCAGATACTTTTTTATTGTTATTTTCTCTTACATCTTCTATATCTTTTTCCAAATTTTTTAATTTGTTTTCAATATTCGAAATTTTCTCATTAATATTTTTTATTTCATTTAAAATTTCAGCTAATTTGTCGGTGAGTGATTCATAAGCTCTTTTTAGATCGTCTATTCTAAGTAGTTCTTCTATTATCTTTTCATAAGAATCTGTCATAATATTTATTATAAACTATCGTATTTTTATTAATGATACTTAAGCTGCACTTTTCGATATCTTTAATATTATCATATATAATATATTTTGTGTTTATGAATTTTGACAGATATTCGGCTTTATCGTTATCAATAATAACTGCGAAATTTTCTACAATACCGGATATGGATTATAAAATATCTTCTTGGACTAATAGACAAATATCGATATTAGAAAGAAAGAAAATATATTATTTTGTAATTCCATATTATCTTTTCTTAAAGTTTTTAGCAAAAATGTTTAAACATAGAGGAATTACTCACTCAATTTATTTTGTCTTACTTTTCTTATTTTTAAAATTTGTATTTTCAAATATATTTTTTATTTTGGCTCTTTCCTTTGCATTGCATATATTAGAAGATATTTTTACAGTTTCAGGTGTTGAAATATTTTATCCTTTAAGTAATTTTAAAATAAGGATTCCTCTATTTAACAACAAATACAAAGAAATACAAGAAAAAATTTCTATAATATTTCTAATACTCTTTTTTATTACTTTTTTATTATTATAATAAAAATGAGAGTTTTTATAGCAATAGATTTACCAGAAGAAATAAAAAACAAAATTGTTTCATATTATAAGGAAATTAAGGGAGTTCATGGAAAATTTGTAGAAAAGGAGAACTTACATATAACTCTCAAATTTCTTGGAGAATTACAGCCGAATATTGTAGAAAAAATAAAAAAGGAGTTGGAAAATATAAAATTCTCAAAGTTTAATATAGAAATTGGAGGTTTTGGAAATTTTAATAATAGAGTGTTATGGTTTGGAGTAAAAAAAGGAGCAAATAATCTAATTATGTTGAAAAAAGAAATAGACAATGTTATAAAAAAATTTGGCTTTTATGAGGAAGATTTCTATCCTCACATTACTGTTCTTAGAATTAAACAAATATTATCAAGATCAGATTATAATCATACTTTAGAAAAATTATCGTCAGCAAATATAGGCGAATTTATTGTAGAGGAGTTCTCTTTAAAGCAAAGTATATTAAGATATGAAGGTCCGCTATACTTAGACATAGCAAGGTATAAATTAATTTAAATCTTAACTAAAGATGTAAAAGAAAATGGGTAGTACAGGATTATTACCTGAAGTTAAATTAAGAAAGTTTGAAAGAATATTTATATGTAGAAAATGTAAATCTAGAATACGTGCAGATCCAGTTAAAGTAAAATTAGGAAAAGTAAAATGTAGAAAATGTAAATCTAAGGATTTAAGACCTAAAAGATCAGAAATTGTATTAATAGGGTCGAAATAGTTAAAGATGTATTTTTTACTATTATATATATTTTTTCTTTCTGCTCTTTTTCAATTTTTAAAAAAAATTGGGAAAAATGTAGAATATAAGTACATATATGGTCTTTATAAAATTGGAAATAGACTAGATTTTCTGGAAAAAATTAGTAAATCTAAATTAATAAAAATTTTTGAATACGCAGCTATTCCTATAGGGTTTATTTCAATGATAGTTGCAATTTACTTTATTTTTTATGGTATAAAAGCAAGGATACCAACTGTGGTTCCGGTTATTCCTGGTTTAGAAATATATGGAATAAAGTTTCCAATTTTTGAAGTAATATTAGCAATATTTATTTCAGCTCTAGTTCATGAATTAGCCCATGCTTTATTAATTATAAAAAATAAAATAGAAATAAAATCCTTTGGAATTTTCTTTTTTGGGCCATTTCTTGGAGCCTTTGTTGAACCATCCGAAGATATATTTAAATTGAATAAAATTAAACAAATATCTATTTTTAATGCTGGAATATTAGCAAACATTCTTTTGTCTTTATTTGTTGCTCTTTTGATATATATTTTATATAGTTCTAATATTCTTAGCTCAGAATCGTATGTTTATATTGTGGGGAAAGTTCCAAATGTTACCAACGTTGAAAATCTTTCTTTTGAGACAAATGAAAGAGTTTTATTTATTGGTAATAAAGAAATTAGAGAGTACAAAGACATAGTAGAAGCGTTAAGTAATTATTCTCCAGGTGATAAAATTGAATTAATTACTGATAAAGGAAAATATATAATAGAATTATCTGAAAGGGATGGAAAGCCATTTATAGGATTATATTTTGCTCAGAAAGTAAAATTTGGAATGGTATTTAATATATTGTTTTGGATATTTATAATAAGTTTGGGTATTGGTTTAGGAAATTCTTTACCGATATTTACATTAGATGGTGGACAAGCACTTAAAGCATTATTAAATATTCTAATTAAAGACGATAAGAAAGCTTCAAAATTACATATTTTAGTTAGTTATTTAATTTTAGCAGCACTAATATTAAATTTTGTTTTATTATTTGGCAAATAAATGCTTTATAAATATTGTAGCATAACTTCCCTTTTTTAAGTAAAAATTTAATATTATAGAATTATCTTTTATATCATATTTTAAATCTCTTACATTTGATAATACTTCTCTTTTAATACTTTTTAAGGCAAGAGATGGTTTGTTTTCGAAATAAAGATCTTTAAGATTAATATTTTCATTTTTTAATATATTCATATAGATTTCTCTAAATTCACTATCTATTTCATATTCTTTTAAGTTATATCCTATTAAATCTAATGATTTATTTTTTAATTTTTCTATAGTTTCCTTGTCTTTTGATATGTAAAAGTAATCTTCGGCAATTTTGATTTTCGCTATATTTTTAGATTTTTCCTCTATGTATTTAGATAAAATAAGATTCCATATATAAGATTGGTAGGAATGTAAGAATAATTTTAACAATCTTTTGTGAATGCTCTTAAATGCTTTACGATAATTTCCATTTTTTATTAAAGAATTTAATATACTCAGTTCTATATCTAACCATTTAGGGTAATATTTTATTGCTTCTTTAAATTTTCCCCAATTTTCTTTTAGCCATTTTCTAGCAAATTTTGCTTTTTCGTTCTCTTTATCAGAATAAAATGTTAGGATTATTTTTATTGCTTCCTCCCAATTTCTATTTATTATTTCTTTTCCAACAAGATGATTTATATATCTAACACTTCCAAATCTCTGTTCATCAAAATAATTAAAAAATAAATCTTTGAATATTTTTAAATTTTCTTTAAATATTTCAAACTCTTTTTCTTCTACATCTCTTATTTTTATAGAAAAGTAATTTTCAACGATATCTGATATTCTTATAGGGTTATCAAAACTTCCAATATATCTTAGTTTTACATTTCCAAAATCATATCTATCTTTAAATTCTTTTAAATTTTCTATTGCAATGTATTGTTCAGATATAGTTTTTTTATCTTTTTCCCCGGCAAAAAATATTCTTTTTTTTGATATTTTTAAATTCTTAGCAACAATTTTTATCGCTCTAATGGTACTTAAATTTTTTTTCCACATCAAGAAATAAGCATATTTTGTTCCTAAATTTTTAGATTTTAGATCTATTATTTCTTTTACGTAAAAATCTTCAGGATTTTCTTTTATTTTCATATTTTAAATTCCCAATTCCACATTTCTGAAGCCAACTTCCCATCAAACATATATTTATCTAAATTTATTTTGTTTCTGTTTTTTTGTATTTCCTTTAAAAAGTTCCATATTTTATTTGCAGTATATTCCTTCAATTCTCCAGTTGTCAGCTCACCACTTCTATATTTTTCTTCAATTTCTTTTAATTTTTTGTCATTCTCTTCAAAGAAGATAGACAACCAGAAAAAACAAACATCTATTTCTGGTTTTCCTCCAAATTTTCTATGTTCCTCCAATGTAGCCCCACCACCGGAGAAAGCATATTTATATATTTTCTGTTTTATTGTCTCAAAATCATCGTCGACAAATATTGCTGATTTTGGATTTGATGCGGACATTTTTGTATATGGTCCTTGCAAACCCCAAACAAATTTTGATAAAATTGTAACTGCCTTTTTTCTATTAAATTTCTCAGCAATATCTCTTTGTAATCTAAAATAAGGGTCTTGGTCAATTCCACAGGGAATTAATGGTATATTTTTTTCAAAAAATGTAGGAGCAATTTGTAGGGCAATATAAAAAGGTAAACCAACCGATGCAGAATCTGAGAATCCAAATACTTTTTTTGCTTCGTTTAAAGATATTTCTTTAGCAATATATATTGCAGGTTTATAAAGATGCTTAATATATACAGAATTAATAAATATAAAAGTTCTGTCTGGATCAAAGCCAAGAGCGGCAATAGTTTTTGCATCTTCTATAGCGTAATTATAAATTTCTTCATAATTATCTGCTTTTTTAGCCCAATATTTTTCTTCATCTGGGAGTTGAATATAAACATTTGCGTTAAATTTTTCTTGAAACCATTTAGTTAAAATAAAAGGTATTAAATGTCCTATATGCATTTTACTTTTTGAAGGCGCTCTTCCAGTATATAAAAAGAATCTTTCTCCTTTTAGGTAAGAATTTAATAATTTATCAAAATCTCTATGTGCGTAAAAAAATTTTCTTTTTATTAATATATGCACATTTCCAGCTATTTTTTCTAAATTCTTTATTATACTTTCATCTATTTTACTTACACCAAATTCTTTAATTAACCTATCGTAATCTTCTTCAGATTTTATATTTACTTCCCAAGGAGTTACATTCATATTCATAATAGATCCTAAATTTTATTTAAAGTATTTTAATGCTACTTTAAATACAATTTCTTTTTATTTTTAAACTACTAATAGAAATTTATGCCGCGGTGCCCGAGTGGACCAAGGGGTCTGGCTCGAGACCAGATCCCCGAAAAGGGGGCGAGGGTTCGAATCCCTCCCGCGGCGCTATTTTGTTAAACTTAAATCAATTAAAAAATCTTCTAAATCAAAAACAAACTCTCTTCCTTTAGTTGTTATTAAATTATCGTCTATATAACAAGGTAAGTCAATAAAGCTTACTTTTAAGTTTCTTACGACTTTCATATATTCTGGAAAATCTATGTTATTAAAAGTGATCATTCTTCCGTTTATTAACTCCATTTTTGCAATACCTATTTGTGCTAAGGAGGATAAGATAACTGGTTTTTTTGAATATAAAAATCTTGCAAAAATAGCAGAAACTTCTGGCGTAAGTAATTCTTTAAACCCATCATCAGATATAATTATTAAATCATCAAAAAAAGTATCTTTAAGTAAAAATATTTCTTTTATTGAAAAATCAGGAAAAATTTTCGAACCATACTTACCAATAGCTACTTTTTTATTAGGTGTAGCCACATATACTTTTCCCTTAATAATTTCAATAAAATTTACAAGATCTTCTTCTGAAAAACCTTTTGTCGGTAATATTATTAAATGATATCTCATTATGTAATATTCTACTTTTTATAATAAATAATCTTTTTATCTTTCAGAATAAACATAAAATTATATCAATGGTATCCTTAAATGAATTAAGGCAAGAAAAAATAGGAGAAAAACACAAATTATTTGAAGCTAAAATAGTTATAGATAATCCAAGATATAGATTAGAACAAATTTACTTTTGGTTACTTGATTTTCTTAGAGATAATTTAAAATTAAATGTTCTAAAAATATCTGACGAATTTGGTGGTTCTATTGCTTCTGCCTTTTTTACTGATATTGTCAGAAGAGAAATAACTATTTTAGATAATGCAACTAAACTTGGAGGATTAATAAATACAATAATAAAATCTATAATAAGTATAGACAATGAATATAGAACTATTATTGCTGAAAGAATTGCTAGATACGATGAATTAAAATCTGATAATCCTGAAATTTCATTTGTAGCCCTAAAAGCTTTAAAGTCAATATGGTTAGATAATGTTGATTCTAAGAAAGGGGCTACTAGCTTAATGAATCTTAGAGGAAGACTTGGATATTCTACAATAGTAGATCTATTTATTGCTGTTGAATATGAGGAGAAGTTGAGAGAACTTATTAAAAAAGAAATAGTAAATAAAAGTGTATTATCTCACAATAATTTTATAGATATTTCATATTACGAAAAAAATAATATCGTTAATGAAAGAGTTATATCTATTCTAAAATCAAGATTAACAGAATTTTATAATTGGTTAGAGCAATCGGAAAAATATATAAGAGAAAGAGAAAGGATGCTAAAAGCATATTTAATTCATCAAATAAATTCTTTAGTATATTATACTGAAATAGCAAAGCCTTATCTTAAAGCAGCAAAAATGTTAATTCAAAAAAACTATGATAATCCGGATTTGGTAAAATCTCTAGAATCTGTAATGATAGAAATCGATCTGTTAGCTTCTGATGCAGAGAAAGAAATTAGTGAATGGGATTTTAATAAAAAAGAATTAGTTACTAAAAAATATATACCAGTTTATGAAATTAATATCTTGTCAAGATCTAGACCAACTTTACAAGCCATATCTCCAGAAAGATCTCCAATTTATACATATTTTGGAAGAATAGATATTATTTATAGGGCATATTTATTAGAAAAAAGTGAATACGATGAACTAATTGCTTCTAAAGAAATTGAAGACCTTTTATATATTGAAGGACTAACTGAAGAATTTTTAAAGCAAATAGCTTCAGCTATTTGTAATTATTATATATTTGATAAAATTATTTCAAATAAAGATCTTTTAGAGGAAACAAAAAAATATTTTAAAAAGACAGATATAAAGAAACCAGAGGATATAACTTGGACTAGAGAGTTTATTGAGAATTTAGAAAGGGTTGATAAAAATATAACAAGAGGATTAGAATGGATAAAGAAATATCTTCCATTAGAGAAAAATAAAGAAGTAAAAAAGAACAATAAGGAAACTAAAGAAAGTACAGTTTCTATGTTATTTCCAGCATATAAAGATTTTTTAGATATATTTTATAAATTATTCGAATTTATTGTTTCCTTTGGAAAAGATTTATCTGCTTTGAAATATTCAAATGTAAAAAAGAAAATAGAGATAGAAAAAGAAAATTTAAAGATGTCGATAAAGGATAAGGGATGGACCATCTATAATGCGTTTAAGAAGACTTTTGGACTATTAAACTACTAAGATGGAAGAAGTATTTAAAAGAAGACAATCAACATCAACAAATCCAGAAATAGTAAATCAGTTGGAAGAACTTGAAAATAAAATAAGATTAGGATATCCTGGAGTAGAGATAAATCTAGCTACATTCAGACATTGGTCTCAAATTCCAAAAGAAATATGGGATGAAATTGCAAGAAAAGCAAGAGTAAATAAAATAGATTTAAGTATTCATGCGCCATTTATATCTAGTCAAGGGAACATATTTCCAATATTAACTGGAATGCGAACTAGCGAAAGCGGGTATATTATTGACGATTTAGGTAAAGAAAAGGTTGCGTATGAATTAAAATCTATATTAGATACAGCAGCCAATCTTGGAAGGATTTATGGAGATAGTATAAAAGTGGTTATTCATGCCACTTCAGCAATATCTGGAATTTCTTGGGATAAAAAATATGAAGAAAAATTGAAAGAATTTTTAAGAGAAAATCCTGAGAAATTTAATGATTTAAAAAATAAGTTAGTTTATTTAGGATTATTAAAAAAGGAAGATTTATATAAGATTAAGGATCCTAATGACTTACCAGCATGGGTATTTTCAATTTCAATGCCAACAGTTACAGAATTACCTAAAGGATATATAATAACAGGGTATTTGGATCTATATGATAGACATCATCTATCTGAAAAGCTCATGGAAATGCAAGAGAAAATAGCTAAAAAGGAAATAGAAGAAACAATTGTGGACAGGTTATATAAGTACAATGAAGAATATTTTAATAAAATTTTAAGGGATGTTTTAGAAAAGATTGATAAACTGGGAAAAGAAATAAAAAAGTTAAATAATTTATATTTT
>JAVYNJ010000005.1:0-28645 GCA_038735675.1 Nanopusillaceae archaeon
ATGGAAATGCAAGAGAAAGTAGCTAAAAAGGAAATAGAAGAAACAATTGTGGACAGGTTATATAAGTATAATGAAGAATATTTTAATAAAATTTTAAGGGATGTTTTAGAAAAGATTGATAAACTGGGAAAAGAAATAAAAAAGTTAAATAATTTATATTTTGAAAGAGATTTATCTACAGGATTCTTTTTAGGATATTTAAATAATTTAAAGATGTATATAGACGATCTATACTCAACTTTGAGTTTTATATATTCTAGTTATTTGTATAAAAAAGAAGAACAAAATGTTGAAATAAAATATGTACCGTTAGCTCTTAATTATTTAAGTGAATTAAGAAAAAAGATAGATAATATTAGTGAACAAATTCAAAATGTATCAAAAGAATATGGAATCGGAGAAATAGAAAGTAGGAAAAAAATTAGGGAGATAATTGACAATTCTAATATCTATAAAGATTTTTTAAATTTAATAGAAGGAAAAACTTACTTAATTTTAAATTTTGCTTTGCAAGAACTTGAAAATATGCGTTATCCAATTTTAAAACCTTTCCCTGCAGTAGCAATAGATTCTGCTATTGATTCTTTCAAAAGAAGTTTAGATCGCTTTTTAGAGGATATAAAAAAAGATAAAGAAAAATTGAATTCAATAGATGTAGTATTTCCAAAAATATATTTTGAACACGTTTATCCAGAAGATGCAATTTCTAGACCAGAAATTTTAAAGGAATTTGTTGAAAAAGCTAGAAAAGCTCTTTTTGAAATTTTAGATAAACATCCTGAAGTAAAAAACAAAATTGTAGAAAAATTTGGAAATTTAGAAAATTTTGTCGATAAATATATTGGAATAACTTTAGATGTAGCGCATTTAAAATTGTTTGAAAAATATGGGTATGAAAAAGAAGATATAAAAAGATGGATTAACGAAATGAAACCATATATAAGACATATTCATATTTCTGAAAGTAAATATGGAGAAGATGTTCATATTCCATTAGGAATGGAAAAAGACGAAATTATAAAGATGGAAATAGAAGAATTAAAAGATTTATTAGCTGAAAAAGGAATATCTGTTGTTCATGAAGTTGGAGGATGGTATTCTGGTAATTTCTTTAAATATTTTGGACCAGAATACTCGTATTTTATATCATATACATTCCCAATTAAAGATTACAATGTAGAAACATTTTATAAGTTACCTATTCTTCCTACGTATTATGCATCTGTTTATATTGCAGATTTACCAACTTTAACAATGACGTATGGAGGATTTTCTGATGTTCCTTTAGATTTGGGCTCTTTTGGAAAACAGCAAAGATAAAACCAATTTATGTAATTTTTATAAATCTTCTAAAAATATTTTAAAAAATGTTAAAAATTGATGAAATTTTAGAATATTTACCAACTGTAAAACCCCCAGAAAGACCATTGACAGTTGAAGAAAAAATAAAAAACTCAATATTAGTTATAGTAATTTATGTTTTACTGGCTTCAATCCCAATATTTGGAATATCTCCCGTAATTAGTCAAAGATTTTTAGAATTTATGTGGGTTTTTGGATCACATATAGGTACTTTAGCAACAGTAGGCATAGCACCAATTATTATGGCTGGTTTATTTATGCAATTGTTGGTATTTAGCGGAATTGTTAATATAAATATTTTTGATGAGGAAAGCAGAGCCAAATATGATTCCTATGTTAAATTTTTATCAATAATTTTTTTATTAATACAATCTATTTCTTTTATATTGTCTGGAAATGTTATTCCAGATCATAATTTACCAATATCTCTACCAATATTATATTTTATAATATTTTTGCAATTGTTTTTAGGAGGACTTATAATTATTTTACTGGATGATTTTTCAGCAAAATATGGAGTTCTTTCAGGAATAAATTTAATTATTTTCGTTTCGATTAGTATATCAGTAGCATTAAGAATATTTAATCCAGTACCATCTCCGCAGTATGCTATACATGGTTTATATATGCCAACAGGTTTACTACCTCAAGCAATAGTTTATTTAATACAGGGAAACATCTCTTTTGCTTTAGCTCTAATATTTAAAGTTTTGCTAACTTTTGCTATTTTAGCACTTGTAGCGTATTTACAATCTGTGAAAATAGAAATTCCATTATTATATATTAATATTGGTGGAAGAATAATAAAATATCCCCTAAATCTTTTATATACATCAGTACTTCCAGCAATATTCTTATATGGTATAATAACATGGTTTCAAGTAATATTTGGAAGAAATCCAAATTCTATTCTTTATCGATTATTTTTACCCCCAAACTTAATAATTAATATATCTCAATATGGGCTTTCTTATTTATTAGATCTCTTTAATATATTTCATATATTGTTTTATTTAATAATTTTTGTGATAGGCGGTATGTTATTTTCTTATATGTGGGTTACAACTTCTGGTATGGATGCAAAAACAATTGCAAAATATTTGCAAACAATGCCAATACAAACTTTAAAGTATAGGGATCCAAGATTAATAGAAAAAACCTTAGAGAAATATATTAATACATTAGCATATTTGTCAGGTATTATGATAGGATTTATAGCCGCAATTTCAGATATACTTGGTGTTGCAGTCTCTGGTATATCATTACTACTTTTAGTAGTGATAGCATCTCAAATGTATATGGAATTAGAAAGAAACGGAGCAATACAATACTTGCCTCTTATTGGAAAATATTTGATAAAATAAGTTTTTTAAATAATTTCTGCTAAGAACATCATAATGGGAAAAAGAATATTAAAAAGAAAAACACCTTCTGGTAGAATTACAATAATAATTAAAAAAAAGAAGGGAGATTATGCTAAATGTGCAATATGTAAAAAAATTTTGAATGGAGTAGTTAGAGAACATCCTAGGGACCTAGCAAGAATAAATAAAACTCAAAAAAGAGTATCTAGAATTTATGGTGGATATCTATGTCATAAATGTTTAGAAAGATTATTAAAGAGTAAAATAAGAGAAAAATATATTCTTAAAAATATTTAATAAAAAATAACCAAATGGTAGTCGAAATTGGAAGACTATGTGTAAAATTAAGAGGGAGGGAGGCTGGTAGAAGATGTGTAATAGTTGAAATCTTAGATGAAAATTTTGTTATAATTGATGGGGATGTGAAAAGGAGAAGAGTTAATATAAAGCATTTAGAGCTTTTACCTCAAGTAATACCAATAAGGCCTGGTGCTAGTACGGAAGAAGTAGTAGAGAAGATGTTAGAAAATAAAATTCCTGTTTCTTATTGGAAATTAAAAAGAGATAATCTTTTAAATAAGAAAATAATTGATCTTTACAAAACTTATTTTGGGGAAGATTGGGAAAAAATTGCAAAATCTTTAGGATCTCCAGGTAAAAAGGCAAAAATTTAAATAAAAAAAATCTGGACCCGCCGGGATTCGAACCCGGGATCTCCGGCTAGCCAGGCCGGCATCCTACCGCTAGACTACGGGCCCATAAAATAAATATCTTTTTAATTATTAAATTATATTCATAATGAAGATCATCGGTTCTTCTGATAAATGATGAAAAAATAAAAAACAGATTATTGGGCTTTTAGTTTTCCATCTTTTTCTGCTATTTTACCAAGTTTTTTCAATCTTGATACAAGGGCTTTAATTACTCTTATTTTTGTTCTTGGTTTTTTATTTTTTATTTGTTTTATTAATTCTTCTAGAGTTTTTGGTGTTGACAAAAGTTCTAAGATAGTTTCTTTTAAAGTTTTACCTCTTCTTTTTGCCATAAATTAATAATGTTTAACTTATTTATAAATTTTAAATTAAATATTGGGGTTAAAATCTAATGGAAAAGAAAAATACAAAGGATTTTATAATAATTTTAAATATATTTATTAAATAATGAATAAAGTATACAAAATTCTTGAAATGTCAGATATACTATTAGAAGTAGTTGATGCTAGATTTCCAAAGGATAGTAGAATTAATAAAATAGAAAAAATAATTAAAAAGAAAGGTAAAGAACTTATAATTGTAATAAACAAGTCAGATCTTGTTCCAGAGGATTTTTTATATATGGTAAAAGATGAATTTGAAATGGAATTTCCTACCGTATATATTTCTTGTAAGACTAGAAAAGGAAGTAGAGAATTAAGAAGAAAAATAAAGGAAAGAATACCGAAAAATAAAGATAAGGTATATATTGGAGTTTTTGGATACCCAAATACAGGTAAATCCTCAACAATAAATTTATTAGTTGGTAGAAGTAGAGCTAAAACTTCTCCAATGCCTGGATTTACGAAAGGAATTCAATTGGTAAAATTATCTAAAAAAGTATATTTAATAGATACACCAGGAATTATTTTTCCGAAAAGGGAAGAAATTCTAGCAATTTTAGGTTCTATAGACCCTTCAAAGCTTAAAAATCCAATAATATGCTTAAATTATCTCTTAAATAAAGTGCAGAAGGAAGCTGTTCTAAAAGCATATGATATTAGTGATTATTCTTCTATTGAAGATTTTTTAATTAAATTGAAAGAGAAATATAATGTATCTACAGAGAATTGGAAAGATTTGTTATCTAGAAAAGTTTTATATGATTGGATAAATGGAAAAATAAAAGGATATTGGTTATAACCTACCTCATCTTCAGGTAACATCATTAATTGGTAGGTATATTTTTATTAATTTTTAGAAAAATATAAAAATATAAAGTATTGATGATGTCGAGGTACTCTGAAAAATGATGAAAAGAGGGTAATCTGATTAAAGAAAAGGGGCTATTATTATTGGAAATATTATTGTTGCGTCTCCCCATATATTTACGTGTTTAGCACTTTTTTTAATCTTCCCCCAGCTTATTGCTTCTTTTGTTTTAGCCCCAGATAAACTACCATCTTGTTCTATTGCTGATGAAATATAAACGGCATATTCTAGACCTCCACAGAATTGAGCCCACCAAATAACATGATGTTTAGAAATACCTCCACCCAATACTAAAGCCCCTGCTTTTTTATTTCCAAAAAATGTTTTTGCCAAAAATTTTTCATCTTCCCATATATCAACATTAAAGTCGGGATTTTCATATTTATAAAATAAAATTTGTGTTCCAACAGCTCCATCAGAAATCCCTGGTATAATTATTGGAATTTTGTTTTTGTATGACCAATATATAATACTTTCTTCTTTTTTAGGATGATCCTCCAAAGTTTCTCCAAGGTACCATATAAATTCGTATGTTCCTATTCTATCTTTTTTTTCTTCTTTTATTTTTTTGTGTACTATCTTAATTCTCTCTTTTAAGAATTTTTCTATTGTTATACCATAATTTTCAACTGGTATAAAAATATTTCCGAGTCTCATAATGTTTTTTTCTTTTAAATATATATCATCAGCATCGAAAAATCCTAAGAAATAATCCTTTTCTAATCTTGCAATATCGTGATCAAGAGTACCACAAGTAGTTATTACAATATCAAATAATTTTTTCTTAATTACTTCTTTAATTATGCCTCTGACTCCAGTAGCTACAATATCTGCTGGAAAGCTTATAACTTTAATTAAATCTTTTCTATTTAACATTTCTTCTAACACTTTATAACCTCTATATAGTTCTTGAGCTTGAAAGCCTCCAATGTTTGATAAAGTATTTATAAAATCCTTAATTCTCATATTTCCATCAATTTTAATATCTTTTACCTTTTCCATATTTTTCATAGTAAATTATATTTATAAGATTATATATGTTTTTTTAACTATGGAGATTAGTTTTGAAGATTTTTTGAAAATTGACTTGCGTGTAGGAAAAATAATTGAAATAAAGGATCATCCAAATGCAGATAAGCTATATGTTATTACAGTGGATTTGGGAGATGAAAAAAGACAAATTGTTGCTGGGCTAAAAGATCAATATACAAAAGAACAGTTATTAGGTAAAAAAATAGTAGTAGTATGTAATTTAAAACCAAAAAATATAAGAGGTATAGAATCTAGAGGAATGCTTTTAGCGGCAGAAAAGAATGGAAAAGTATCAATACTCGTTCCTGATAGAGACATAGATGTAGGAGCAAAAATTTATTAATTTTTTATCTTAAATAAAATATTTTTGTTTCATTATTTATATTACAAATTATTTTATCATCTTCATAAATACAAGAGAAAGAAATATTATTTAGTTTATTTGAATAACATTCTGTAAAACTTTTAAATTCTCCTAAAAAAGCACTATCTATTATTTCTACCGAACAATCTGCATATGCAATCAAGCTTTTATTAATTTTTTGAAAACTTCTTAAAATTTGATCACTAAGTAATCCTATAGCTACTATAAACATAAGAAAAGATACTAACATATACGTAGTTACAGTTTCGTATCTCATAGTAGTAATAAATAGGATAAAAAGTTTATAAAATTTTTTTTAAATATCGTATTAACCCCTTTTAACAATTTGGTTGTAAATATATTAAAAAAGTAAAAAAACTGTAAATCTTCTTTTTTATTTGTAAAAAATCGCTTAAATGTTTTTATTTTGCCTAAAAAATCGTTTAAATTACTTTTTCATGTTTCATTATATTTTTATAACTCACAGTAGTAATACGTAAGTATGATGGAAATGTATGGATATACTCAAAAAGCAATAGAAGAAGAGATAATTGGTGTAGAACCAGGAGAAGAATTTAAGTTGTTACCTACAATAAAAGTACTTGGTGTTGGTGGAGCTGGAAGCAATATGGCAGAATGGCTATATAAAATGGAAATTAAAGGTGCAGAAATTATAGCGGCAAATACAGATTATGCTCATTTAAGAATGGTTAAAGCTCATAAGAAAGTTTTACTTGGAAAAGAGGTAACTCGTGGATTGGGTGCTGGTGGAAATCCAATAATTGGAGTAGATGCTGCAAAATCTTCACAAAGCGAGTTAAGAAAATTATTAGAAGGTACAGATATGCTCTGGATATTATTAGGACTTGGTGGAGGAACTGGAACAGGTGCAGCACCAGTGATTGCAAAAATTGCAAAAGAAGTTGGAATACCATTAGTAGTTGCTGTAGCAACACTACCTTTTGCATCTGAAGGAAAAGTAAGGATGGAAAAGGCAGAGATGGGATTAATAGAATTAAGAAAATACTGTGATAATGTAATTTTGATAGACAACAATAAAATACTTCAATATGCTGGTAATTTACCATTGCAACAAGCATTTGGATTTGCAAATAATATAATAGGACATATGATTAAAGGTATAGTAGAAACAATTGCTACTCCATCATATATAAACTTAGATTTTGCAGATGTAAAAACAGTGTTATCTGTTGGCGGTGGAGCATCAATTGTAGGAATAGGAATATCTGATCAATCTGAAAACAGAGCAGAAACAGCAGCTAAAAGAGCTTTGGAATTGCCTTTGTTAGATGTAGATTATAATGGAGCTTCAGGTGCTTTAATACATGTAGAAGGAGGAGCAGATTTAAGATTAGATGAAGTAAATTCAGTTGCACAATATGTACAAAAATATTTGGGAGAAGATGCTTTAACAATTATGGGTGCTAGAATAACAGAATCTATGAAAGGAAAACTTAGAGCTACTGTTATTATATCTGGAGTAAAAAGCCCATATGTGTTATCAAAATGGAAGGCAGAAATAATTGAAGGAAAAGTTGTAGCTAATAAAGAATTAGGAATCGATTTCTTACTTTATTAAATTTAAAATTTTTTAAATATTTTTTTCTTAATGAAGTTTGACTTATTAGCACAAACTTTTAAAAAATTAGAATTAACTTCTGAAAAAACAGGAAAAATAAACATATTATCAAATTTTATAAAAAACTTACCTAGTGATAGTTTAAAGGAGACCTTAATGTTAATTCTTGGAACCGTCTTCTATCCATGGGAGGAAAGAAAATTAGGATTAGCAGAAAAATTAATTATCCGTGCTTTATCTGGAATTTCTGGAATAAGTAAGGAAAAAATAGAAGAAATGTTTGTAAAATATGGAGATCTAGGAATTGTAGCAGAAAAGTTGTCTATTAATAAAAAACAAAAAGTTATATTTAAAAAAGACCTTTCTATAAGAGAAGTTTATGAAACTTTCAGAGAAATAGGTAAATTAGAAGGTGAAGGAGCTATAGATAAGAAAGTAAGATTGTTATCTAATTTATTAATGCACGCTAATCCTTTAGAAGCGAAATATATTGTTAGATTGGCATTAGAAGATCTAAAAATTGGTGTTGGAGAGGGAATTATAATAGAATCTATTGCAAAAGCTTATGGATTAAATTCGGAAGGGGTAGAAATGTTATATTCTATTTATAATGATTTTGGAGAAGTTATAGAAATTATTAGAAATGAAGGAAAAAACATATTTAATAAGTTATCTCCAATAGTTGGAAGGCCGATGAGAGTTATGCTAGCTGTAAAAGCTGAAAGCATAGATGAAGCATTTAGTATTGTAGGAAGACCAGCGATTATAGAAGCGAAATATGATGGATTTAGAGTTCAGATACATAATGATACAAAAAATATTCTTTTGTGGACTAGAAGATTAGAAAATGTTACTAAACAGTTTCCAGATGTTATTTCTTTTGTATCAGAATGTTTGCCGATTGATAAATCATTTATAATTGAAGCAGAAATAGTTGGATATGATAGAGAAAATAAAAAATATCTTCCATTTCAAAAAATATCGCAAAGAATTAAAAGAAAATATGATATCGAAAAAATGGTAAAGGAAATTCCGGTAGAATTAAGAATTTTTGATATAATTTATTATAATGGGGATAGTTTGATAAATAAGGCTTTTAAAGAAAGAAGAGAAATTTTAGAAAGGATTGTAAATCCAAAAGAGGGAAAAGCATCTTTATCTGAGGCAATATTAACATTTTCTAATTTTGAAGCTAAAGAATTTTTTGATAATTCTATTAAAAAAGGATTAGAGGGAGTGATGTTTAAAAATATAAACGCACCGTATCATCCTGGAAGAAGAGTTGGATATATGGTTAAGTTGAAGCCAGTAAAAGAAAGCTTAGATGTAGTAATTGTTGGAGCAGAATGGGGAGAAGGTAAAAGAAGCGGATGGTTGACTTCTTATATAATTGCAGTTAGAGATGAAGAAACAGGAGAACTTTTAGAAGTGGGAGAGGTTGGAAGTGGATTTAAGGAAAAAAAGGAAAGTCCAGAAGATATTACATTTGAAGATATGACAAATTTATTAAAGAATTTAATAATAAAATCTGAGGGAAAAGTAGTTATTGTTAAACCAGAGATAGTAATAGAAGTTACTTATGATGAAATACAAAAAAGTCCAAAATATTCTTCTGGATATGCGCTAAGATTTCCAAGATTTGTTAGATTAAGACCTGATAAATCTGTTAATGAAATTGATACATTAAGTAGATTAGAAGAATTGTATGAGAGACAAAAAGGATAAGTAAAAAAATTTATATAAATTTTTTATATATTATATACAACATGGTAATAAATGAAGAATTAGTTTCTAAAATTAAAGCAATTTTTGGTTTAAATACTTATGAAGCTAAAATATGGTTAGCTCTTCTTGCTAAAGGAAATGCTACAGCAAGTGAGTTGGCAGATCTTGCTGATATTCCTAGATCTAGGGCATACGATATTTTAGAATCTTTGGAGAAAAAAGGATTTACAATCATGAAATTAGGAAAACCCATTCGTTATATGGCTGTTCCCCCAAGTGATGTTATTGAAAGATTAAAAAGAAGATACGAAGATCTTTATATTACAAAAATTAAAAATTTAGATGGAATTAAAAATTCAGATATATTAAAACAATTACAGGAAATATTTGAAAGAGGAGTAGTTAGCCTAGATATTTCCGAAAAATCAGGTACTTTAAGAGGATATCAAAATATAATTAGTCATATTGAGAGCATGATAAAAAGTGCAGAAGAAAGAGTGAATATAATTTCAACAGAAATGTTTTTTGTTAGACAAACTATGACTCTTAAACCAGTTTTTATGGGATTAAAAGATAGAGGAGTAAATGTAAATATAATAGTCCCTATAAAGGAAGAAAATGCAAAATTTGTTAAAGAAATGTTAAATTATGCTAGGATATATGATGCTGGAGATTTAAGAGGAAGGTTAATAACAGTAGATTCTGAAGAAATAATGATTATGCTATTTGATGAAAAAGAAGTTCATAGTGTTGCAGATGTTGGAGTTTGGTTATATGCCCCAGCATTTGCAAAAACAATTGATAAAATTATTGAAGATATGCTACCAAAGCTTAAGCCAGCAGAAAAAGTATTAGAAGAACTAAAGCTTTAAATTTTTTATTTCTTTTAGCAAATTATCAATAGTATTTATTAAGGGATATAAAGAAGGTTTATATATTTTATTTCCCCATTCTTCATAAAATACAACTTCTGAAAGCTTTTTTCTTTCTGGAGGTTTAGGATTTTCTTTTGGAACACCAACAGTAATTAGAGCATGTATGCTAATTTCTTTAGGGATTTTTAACAATTCTTTTATTTTGTTTTCATCAAAAGCACCAATCCAACAAGTACCTAAATTTTTTTCAGTAGCTAGAAGTAAAATATTTTCTATTGCAGCTGCAGTATTTTGTATTGCATACATTTTTCCTCTTTCACCGTAAATACTCTCAACTATTTTATCATTAGAACACACAACAATTATTACAGGAGAATTTTTTATAAATTCCTGATCTGCAAATTCTGCTATTTTTTTTATTTTATCTTTATTTTTTATTACAATAAAATACCAATTTTGTAAATTTCCTGATGATGGAGCCCAGATTGCAGCTTCGAGCAATTCATTAATATCTTCATAAGAAATATCCACATTTTCATATTTTCTTATACTTCTTCTTTGTTTTATCAAATCTATTAATCCCATTAAATTATAATTTAGACCATAGGATTAAAGGATTATATATTAGCAAGAGTATTAATATTAAAGGATTTAAATTTATTAAATAAAATAGACAATTTGTAATAATATTAAAAATAAGCAAGATTTTCTTTTTATAAATAAATTCATATAGTAGAAGAAATATTAATGCTGGAAGTAAATAAATATTAATAAGAAACAGCAAAATTTGTATAGCAATAATTAAATTATTAATTATCTTTTTTTCTTTTTTATTTAATTCAATTTTGCTTTTATATAATAGAGATAGAACGATGTTTATAGTGATTATAACAATTTCTGCTAACATATATAAATAATATGAAAGACTTTTATAATCTTGTATTAATTATAGAAAAAGGATTTGAAGAAGCATGTATAAAAGAATTTGAAGGAATAATTGGTAGGAAGCTAGATTTTGATTTAATTAAATTAAAAAAAATGTCAATGGTTATTTTAAAAAAGATAAAGTTTGAAGAAGCCATAAAATTATCTTATGTTTCGAGGGTTATACACGATTCTCTAATTTTATTAGCATTCGAAAACATAGAAAAGTTAGAACAAGCTTTAAATAATTTAGAAATTCCTTTTGAATTTTCTAAAATAAAAATAAAACTAATAAAAGATAGCAAAAGATATGGAAATAAATTGTCCAAACTTATATATAAGAAAATAATAAATAAGATTCCTAGAAAAGGAGAAACTGAATTATTTTTAAAAGGATATGTAGTTGACAATAAGTTTATTATTGGAATTTCGTTTTCCGATTCAATAGGAAAAAGAGGATATAAAATAGTTGAGTATAAAGAAAGCATAAACCCAGTTTCGATAAGTACTTTTTTAAATTATCTAAACATTTCAGAAGAAGAAATTTTAATTATATATTCAAAGGATGGAACAATTCCTATAGAAATTGGAATTATATTCAGAAATATTCCGGCTAGTTTTTGGTCTAAAAAAAGTTTTTATCTCCTTAACGATTTAGATTATTTAGTCAAACTTGATGAAAAATTTATAAAAAAATCTAAAAACAAAATATATTCTGTAGACAATTTTTCTAAAAATATTTTAGTTTCAAGAAGAAATGCGATAAATGCTATGGTAAAAGAAATAATATTTTTTAAAAGGGCAGACCCAGAATACTTAGATTTGATAATTAATAGAAAATTTAATTTGATTTTAATAGATTTATATAAACAAACAAAAGCAAATATTAATAGTATTGTATATTCTTCTAGTAATTTACTTGAAGATGAAGGAAAAATAGTAATAATATCTGATAAAGATCTATTAGATCAAGTAGAAAATATATCTAAAAAATTAAATTTAAAAATTTCAGATATTAAAGAATCAGTATATTTAAATGATGTAAAAAGATTTTATATTTTAAGAAAAAAATAGTTTTAAAAGAATTTTTTATGTAAAGTTCATAATATGAAATTAGAAGATATTGCTAAAACTAGCTCATCTAAAAAATTAATAATATCGGATGTTACTGTTAAATTTAAATGTCCAAATTGTGGACAAGGAACAATAGTAAGAAGTAATAAAGAAAGATTACTGTGTTTAGAGTGGATATGTCCTGTCTGTGGATACAAGGGACCATAAAATGGGGGTAGTTATAATAACACTTAAAATATTGCCGGATTCTCCAGAAAGAAATCCAGTAGATTTTTTGGATAAAGTAAAAGCAATAATAGAAAAGTTTGGGGGGAAATATTTACAACATGATATAAAACCACTTGTATTTGGTTTAAAATCTTTAGAAGTAAAATTTTCATATCCTGACAAAGAATTTGGAGAAGAAGAATTTCTAAATGAAATAAATAAAATAGAAGGGGTAAGTACAGCAGAAATAATAAATGTTACTTTATCATCTTTATGAATTATCTAAAAAATTTTAATGAATTAAATTTCGAGTTAATAAAAAAAGAAATAGAAGAAAATAGAAAAGAAGTCAAAAATATATTAGAAGGAAAGATAGTTAAAGAAAAAAAAGAACTTTTAAAAACAATTTTATTTATTGTAGAATCTCCAAACAAAGCAAAGACAATTTCTAACTTTTTTGGAAGACCTTCTATTAGAATAATAAACAAAATACCCTTTTATGAAGTATCTACTGGAAATAAACAAATATTGATTGCTTCTACAAAAGGACACATTTTAGACTTAACAATAGAAAATGTTGGCTTTTTTGGAATATTGATTGGAGAAAAAATAGTACCTATCTATAATACAATTAAAAAATGTTTAAATTGTGGAAAACAGTTTACTGAATATCTAGGAGAAGAACAGAGGTGTCCATATTGTGGTGGAACGGAAATTGATGATTCTATAAATAGAATAAAAGCTTTACAGGAAATAGCTCAAGAAGTTGATGAAATACTAATTGGAACAGATCCGGATTATGAAGGAGAAGCGATAGCTTTTTTTGTATATCTTTTATTAAAGCCATTTAATAAAAATATAAAAAGGGTAGAGTTTCATGAAATAACTAAAACCGCTATTTTGAATGCAATAGAAAATCCAAGAGAAATTAATATAAATATGGTCAAAGCTCAAATAGTTAGAAGGGTAGAAGATAGATGGTTAGGCTTTTCTTTATCTCAAATAGTTCAAGAGAGTTTTAATAAAAAGTGGTTATCTGCTGGAAGAGTTCAAACTCCTGTTTTGGGCTGGGTAATAGATAGGTATTTTGAAAGATTAAATTCAAAATGCTTTATGTTAATCTTAACTTTAGAAGATGGGAGAAAACTAAATATATTGACAGACATAAAAGATAGGCAAGAAATAAAAAAAATAAAGGAAAATTTGATAGGAAAAGAAGTAATAATAAAGGAATATTTAGAAAAAGAAGAAGAATACAACCCATTACCTCCACTAATAACTAGCACTATGCTAAATTTGGCAAGTAGAATATTAAAAATAAGTGTAGATAGAATAATGAAAATAGCTCAGGATTTATTTGAATTAGGACTAATAACTTATCATAGAACAGATTCTACAAGAGTTTCTAATGTTGGGTTACAGATTGCTAGAGATTATATATCAGAAAAGTTCGGTTTGGAGTATTTTAGAGGAAGGAACTGGGGTGAGGGTGGAGCCCATGAAGCCATAAGACCTACAAGACCAATAGATGTAAATAAACTTAAAGAAATGGTAGAAAACGGAGAACTAGAATTATTTATGGAGTTATCGTCGTATCATTATGCATTGTATGATATTATTTTTAAAAGATTTATTCAATCTCAGATGGTTCCTGTTGTTGTTAAGAAATTTGAGCAGACAATTTATATACCTGAAATTAATAAAGAAATAAAAATAGAAGGAGTTTTAGATATTTTAAGACATGGTTGGAATCTAATAGATCCTTTTAATCTAAATATTAATAAAAATAAACCTATTGAAAAAACAAAAATAAAACAAATAAAATATAAAATATCTTATAAATATAAATTATATACACAGGCAGATATAATTGATATGATGAGAGAAAGAAATATTGGAAGACCATCTACATACGCAACGATAATTTCTAAATTAATAGAAAGAAAATACGTTATAAATAAAAATAATTATCTGATTCCATTAAATTTGGGAATAAAAGTATATAATTTTCTTAAAGAAAATTTTCAAGAACATGTATCTGAGGAAAAAACAAGAATACTAGAGAATAAAATGAAAATTTTAGAAGAAGGCAAAGAAGATTATTACAAATTGTTATCAGATCTATATAAGGAGACTCTGGAAATAATTGAAAAGTGGAGATCCAAAAATAAACAATAACTTTAAATATTAGATAATACAAAAAATATTGATGGTAATTAGACATATAAAAGTTGGAGATGTATATGAAGTTGAAGTGAGAAGTTTAACTTCTAGAGGAGATGGATTTGCTAAAATTAAAGGCGTTGCAGTTTTTATAAAGAATGTTAATGTTGGATGGAAAGGAAATGTAAAAATTATTAGGGTTGGTCCTACTTATGCTATAGCTGAACCAATCTAAAAAGTTAAACTTATATTTTTTTCTTTAATTTTTTAAGAATAAATGACGAATCATGATGACCCCCCCATATGTCAAATGGCCGGAAGACGTATTAAAAACATTTCTACAAAACTATGAGGAAAAAGTGTATAAAATATTTGAGTTAGCAAGACAAACAGGAAAAATAAAGAAAGGAACAAACGAAACAACAAAGGCAGTAGATAGAGGACAAGCAAAACTAGTAGCAATAGCTTTAGATGTAGATCCTCCGGAAATAGTTATGCACTTACCAGCTTTATGTGAGGAAAAAGGAGTCCCGTATGTTTTTGTATCCTCAAAGCATAGATTGGGAAATTCTTGCGGTATTCAGGTTCAAGCAGCATCAGCAGCAGTGATAGAACCAGGAGAGGCAAATCAATTAATAAAGGAAATAGTTGAAGTTTTAAAACAGCTAATAAAAAAGTAATATTTTTAAGGCTTTTCTTTTTAATTTTTTGGTTATAGTGATAGATATTTAAAAATTTTAAATTAGAAATGTAATTTATGGCTATAGAAAAAACTTTCTTGAGTGAGAAGACATATAAAGAAGAATTAGATAAAATTGTTAGTAATGTGACTTCAACAGTAAATGGAATTATAAGTCCAATATACGCTTCATTAGGAGGATATTTAGTTGCTAAAGAGAATGAAATAAAGGGAATTATAGATTCTCTTGATGATAATAGCAAAAAAGCAATGAGAGACTATTTAGAAAAGTTCTTTATAAAAACTGGTAGAATATATGATATTGCTTTTGGAATAGCTATTAGGGATATTGGATATACTCCAAGAACTTTAGAAGATTTATTAAGAAGACCTGTTGATCAATCAGCTGATAGAGAAGACAGAATAGCTTCAAGATATACATCTATTGCTTTATATGGTCTGTTACCATCGCGTATTCAAGAGCTTTACTTTAGAAAACCAATAAATTCTTTATCGGAAGAACTTTCTGAAAGTTTAAAAAAAGAACTAGTATATTTATTAGAATATTTAAAAAATTCTGGTGTTAAAGATAATGAAATAAGTATCTCTATAGATCTATTAAATAATTTAATAAAATTACCTTATGATATAATTAAGCAGCAATACCTTGCTCTTTCTAAAATATTTAAGCCAGATATTGCTGGTGTAATAACAGTTAATACAGCAAAGAGTTTAGAAAGTTTGTTTAGAAAATTCTATGATAATATTATAAATTACTTTGAAGTTAAAAAAGAGCAACCAACAATAGAACAACCTAAAGAACAACCTCAAACAACAGAACAGTCTAAAGTTGGAGAAGAACAACCAAAAGAAACTCAAGTAAGCGAAAAGGTAATAAGAAATTCTAAAAAATCTAAAAAAAGAAAAAGAAAAGATAAATGTTAAAAATCAAAAAGACAGATCTGAAAAATAAAATTAAGATAGAGGTAGAATAGGGCGACAAGATTAATATTTTTTAACTACTTTTTAGTTAATATCTATTTTTTATAAGGATCAAAGCAATTACTATTATATTTATGGAATATGTAAGATGGTTTGAAAATTTAACTAAAGATGATGTTGGATTAGTTGGTGGAAAGGGTGCTAATCTTGGAGAAATGACAAAAATAGGTTTACCAGTTCCTCCAGGGTTTGTTTTAACAGCAGATGCTTACTGGAGATATGTAGATTATAATAATTTGAGAAGTAAGATAGAAGAAATTTTAAGCAAAACAAATATTAATAATCCAACAGAATTATTAAAAGCTTCAGAAGAAATACAGCAATTATTTTTAAATGGCGAAATACCGGAAGATTTAAAAAATGTAATTATCGAAAATTACAAAAATCTTTCAAGAAGATTTGGAGAAGAAGATACATACGTTGCTGTAAGATCTTCTGCAACTGCTGAAGATTTGCCAAATGCTTCTTTCGCTGGACAACAAGCTACACTTTTAAATGTAAAAGGAGTTGAAAAGCTTCTAGAAGCAGTTAAAAAATGTTGGGCATCGCTATGGACAGCTAGAGCTATAAATTATAGAGCACATATGGGTTTTGACCATATGAAAGTAGCATTGGCTGTAGTTATACAAAAGCAAATATTTTCTAAGAAATCAGGAATTATGTTTACAATTCATCCAGTTACAAATGATACTTCTAAAATTGTTATTGAAGCATCTTGGGGATTGGGAGAATCTGTAGTATCTGGAGAAGTAACTCCAGATGAATATATTGTAGATAAAAATACTATGAAAATAGAAGAGGTAAAGATAAATGAGAAAAAAATTATGACAGTTTATGATGAGCAAACATTAACTAAAAAAGTAGAAGTTCCTAATGAGATTAAGAATGTAAGATGTTTGAGTGATGAAGAAGTTTTAAAGTTAGCTGAATTTGGAAAGAAAATAGAAGAGCATTATAAACATCCCCAAGATATAGAATTTGCTATTGATGATTTTGGAATATGGATTGTTCAAACAAGACCGGTTACTACAATTAAAAAGAAAACTGGAAAAATTTTATTAAAAGGAATTGCAGCCTCTCCAGGAATTGGAAAAGGAAAAGTTAAAATAATACTCGGTCCACAAGATTTTAATAAATTCCAAAAAGGAGATGTTTTAGTTACTAAAATGACAAATCCAGATTTTGAGCCTTTGATGGCAATGGCTTCTGCTATAGTAACTGATGAAGGAGGACATTTATCGCATGCGGCAATTGTTTCTAGAGAATTGGGAAAACCAGCAGTAGTAGGTACTAGAGAAGCTACAAAAATATTATCTGATGGAACATTTATAACAGTAGATGGAACTAGAGGAATTGTTTATGAAGGAGACGTAGAATTTGATGAAGAAAAAGAAAAGGAAATAGAAAGTAAGATATATCAGAAATCTTATGAAATTACAGCAACCAAAATTTTTGCAATTGCAGATTATCCAGAAACTGTTAAAAAAATAAAAGATAAAATAGATGGAATTGGATTATTAAGATTAGAATTTTTAATTTTAAGAGAAAGAAAACATCCTAGGTGGTATATAGAAAACAATAAACTGGATGAATTAAAAAATATTTTAGTTGAGAAATTAAGTGAAATAGCAAGACTAATATATCCTAAACCAGTAATTGTTAGAACCTTTGACTTAAGAACAGATGAGTACAGAGGATTAGAAGGTGGAGATAAAGAACCAATAGAACCAAATCCAATGATGGGTTGGCATGGAATAAGAAGAGATTTAGATCAAGAAGAATTATTAATTACACAAATTAGAGCCTTTAAAGAATTAGTAAAGAATTTAGGTTTAAAAAATATATGGATGATGATTCCATTTGTAATCTCTTGGGAAGAAGTGAAAAGAGTCAAAGATATAATGATTAGAGAAGGATTAATACCTCATAAAGATATTAAATTTGGAATTATGGTAGAAACACCTGCAGCAGCATTAACTATTGATGAAATAATAGAAAAAGCGGGAATAGATTTTATATCTTTTGGAACTAACGATCTAACACAATTAACTTTAGGAGTTGATAGAAATAATGAGATAGTTCAAAAATTAATGAATGAAAAACATCCAGCAGTATTAAGACTAATAGAAAGAGTTGTAAAAATATGTAGAAAAAGAGGAGTGTATACATCTATATGCGGACAGGCAGGTTCAGATCCGGAATATGCAGAATTTTTAGTGAAATTAGGTATAGATTCTATATCTGCAAATGTGGATTCTATAGATATAATTAGAGAAGCTGTAGCTAGAATAGAGAAAAAAATAATATTAGATAAATTTAGAAAATGAGAAAATATTTTTTGATTTTAATTTTTGTTATTTTACTATTTTTTATTTTAATGTTAAATATTTCTTTAAATTTGAAAATAGCAATAGTTTTCTTTATAGCAGGTTTATATCTACTAAAATATTTTAAGGAATATTTAGAAGATAAAGAATTAGAAGAAAATTTTCCTATTTTTTTAAGAGATCTATCACAATACATTAAAATAGGAATGCCTTTAGATAAAGCAATACAAAATGTAATGTCTAATAATTATGGAAAGAAATTAAATAAAATAATTAAAGCAATTTTTCTTCAAATGAATTATGGAATTCCGTTTGATATAGCAATACAGAATATAGTTAATAAAATTAAAGTAAAAACAGTTAAAGAGTCTTTAATAGCTATTTCTCAGTTACTTAAAAGTGGAGGAGATGTTGGAAATTTGTTTGAAAGCATGTCGGAAATGTTTTATATTTTAAATAATATGAAAAAAGAAAGATTATCTAATGTTAGAGTCCTTACCTTTTCCTATTATGGATTATTTATCTTAATAATTTTTGTAATTTTTGCTATAAGTGCTTTTGTTTCTAAAATAACAATATTGTCTTCTCCGGAAATTATAGTCCAATATAAAAATGTATCTTCAATATTTCTTATAGTAAATTCCATATTTACTGGTTTAGTAATCGGAAAAATATCAACAGGAAGAATTATTTCAGGGGTTGTCCATTCTATATTTCTCTTATTAATCTCGATTCTCTTTATTTTAATTTTATAAATTTAATTAATATTTTGAGAAGATATGGTATTTAAGCAATATGCTAGAAAAATAAGATATGCAAAATTACTGAGCTCAAATAAATATCCTCCAATTTGGGTAATAATCAGAAAATTTGGAAGAATTGTTAGTCCTTTAAGAATGAAAATTAAAAGACACTGGAGACGTAAGAAAATATCTCTATAATTTAAATATTCTTTCTATTTCTTCTATAATTTTAGAAAAACTTCTATTTATATCAGATCTTGATATTATCTTCTTTTCTAATAAACTTTCTCTTTCTTTTTCTATTACATCTACTATTTTTAAAATTTTATTTTTTGTATTTTCTTCTATAATGTTTTCCAATTTAATTGATAAATCATAAATTTTATTTATTATAGATTCTATGTAAGATTCAGATAAAATTTTTTTACTTTTTTCTACATATTCTAACCCTTTTTCTATTAATTCTGAGATTTTATATCCCTTTTCTTTAATTTCTCTATATATTTTTTCGTCAATTAATGTAGATATTTGCTTTTTTTTAGCCATTTTATATATTAGGTTCTACACTCTCTATAATAGGATCTATATCTTCTTTTATATTTTTTAATACTACAATCCTAGAATCAGAATCTTCATTCATGTATTTATAGTTTTCTAAATGTTTTTCTAGTTCTTTTGAAAATTTTACTACGTATTCGTGAGATGGCATATTTTCTGATTTTAATTTCATTCTGGAATATCCTAAAAGCATAAAAGCTTTTATTTCAATAAAATGTGGATCATAAATATCTATTAAATCTTTCCAAGCATTAAAATATTCTTTTTTATCATTATAGCCTTTTATTAACGTTATTCTAGCAACTCTTCTAGTTTTTAATTTTGATGCTATTTCTAGAGATTTTAAAAATCTTTCCCAATAATCTGGATATAAAGGTACTGATATTTCTTTATAACTTTCTTTAGTAGGACCTGTAAAAGAAATATATAATTGGGTTGGTAAACTATTTTTGTTTTTCATTTTTTCTAAACTTTCAGGGACCTGACCGGAAGTTACCACGAATATAGATTTTGTCCATTTCCAATTTTTCTTAATGTATTCTATACTTTCTGGTACAAAAGGATATAATAGTGGCTCTCCAGATAAAGAAAAAGTTACATGTGTTGGTTTATCAATTATTTGATTTAACAATTCTTTATTTGCTTTAGGATTTCCATAAAATCCAATTAATAGTTTTTTTCTAAGTTCTCTTAATTTTTCTAAAGTTTCTTCTGGAGAATCCACTAAATTTTCTGGTAAAATATTTATATATGGTTCAAAATCTGAGTTTGTTCTCCAGCAGTATATACATCTATTTGGACACCAAACTACAGCCTGTGTTATTTGCATACATCCTGCTGTAGAAACACCATAAAATTTATTTTTATAACAGTTTCTTCCGTTAATTATAGATTCCTTAGTCCAGTGACATATTTCAACTGCAGAATGATTATAAATTCCGTATCCTGCCTTTTTTAATTGATTTTCATATTCTTTATTATGAATTGTCCACTTTTGCATAAAATATTTTACTTTAGAAAATTTATATATCAGTGAACTCGGCAATCATCATTCTTCAGATGAGAAAGCCATCATCACATTTCCCAAGTAATCATAAATTTTTAAATTTAAAATTTTAACATTATTACCAAAAGATTTTTTTACGAGTTCCTTTATAATAATGGCATCTAGCTTTTCATTAGAACACCAGGCAGCATCTATGTCTAATATTGTCTTAGAATTATTGCTATAGCTACTAATTACAATATGTGAAGAAGAAAGGATGGAAATATACGTAAAATCTTTAAAATCTTTGTTTTTGGATGGAAAGAAAAATATATAATCGAATAAAATTTTACTTTTCAGATTTTCTGATAAATTTTTAGAAAAATTACTTATTTCTTCAATTTTTATATGTCTATCTAATTCTAACAGCATAAGGAGTCTTTGAACATTCCTATAATCAACATATTTATATTCTATCATTTATATTATATTTTTAATCTTTGCTTAAAAATATTTCTTAATTAGAAAATTTGTTTTTTATTTAAAAAAAGACAATTCTTTGATTTTTCTAATTTATTTTTGCTAAAAAATATTTAGGAAAGAATCTTTATAATTCTTTTAATAAAAAATAATACTATAGCCCCGTCGTCTAGCGGCCTAGGATTCGGGGTTCTGGTCCCCGAGACCGGGGTTCAAATCCCCGCGGGGCTAGTAAATTTTTAAGTTTTTTTAGACAAGATTTTACATGAAAAATAAATTAGTTTTAGTTGTATTTTTACTATTTTTAAGTATTGTCACAATATTTCTAGCATTTTATCAGGATTATCAAAGAATAAAAGAAGAATTAATTATTTTAAATTTTGAGAAGGAAGAATTAATTAAAAATTTAGATAACCTAAAGAAAGAGTATTATATTTTAAATGAAAGTTATAATATTTTAAGTTATGAGAAAGAAAAACTAAATAAGAGCTTAGAAGAATTAAAAAAAGAATATTCTATTCTAAATAAAAGTTATATCTCTTTGTATAAAAACTATTCCGATTTGCTTAATAGTTATCAAGCACTAGAAAGAAAATATGAAGAATTAAGTATTAATTATTCCTTAGTTTTGGATCAATATATGAATTATTTAGAATACAAAAGTAAATTACAAAGTTATGTTTTTTATAATTTAAATTATGATTTTTCTGGCAAACTTTTTATTAGTACTATTGAAAAATATTGTATTTCGGGAAGAACGCTAAATTATCCTTGTTTAATTAGTATATTAAAAGACAAGTTTGGATTTTCATATAGAGAATTAAGAACATTTTATGATAAAGTTGATATAGAGGAGTTTATAAGAAATAAATCAGGTGATTGTAAATCTTGGTCCTTTTTTTCCGTTGCAATAATAAACTATTTTTACAGAATAGGAAAAATAGATAGTATAATTCTTTATCAACCATATCGTGGAGAAAGATTTATACTTTATTATGATGGACCTGTTTACTATTACTATCCAGATGCAAAAGATTTTATGATTGATCTTAGAAAAAGACAATATTTGTATGTTTTTTGTTATTATAATTTATCAGGATCTCCTGGACATTGTATTTCTGGAGTTTCCGATGTTATTATTAATCCAAAAAATCTTGAAACATCTGAAGTACTTTTATTTGAACCACAAGATGGAAGATATTTAGGAACTTTAAAAGAATTTTTAGTAAAAAATAGAGAAGTTTTCTTGTCTTATATTTTTCTACAGAGCGGACATCTCTATTTTAGACCGTTTGATTTACTACAATGGGGAGAAGATGTATGGGTTTGGATATAAGAATAAAAAAATATTATAAAAATTTATGACACTTTTTAATATCTCCTCTGTTGCAATTATTGGTGCTTCTCCAAAAGAAGGAAAAGTTGGAAATATTATTTTGAAAAATTTTTTAGAAGATTTTAAGGGAAAAGTATATCCTGTAAATCCAAATTATAATGAAATTTATGGTTTAAAGTGTTATCCATCAATATTAGATATAGAAGATATGGTTGATTTGGTAGTAGTTGCAATTCCTGCTGAAAAAGTGCCAAAAGTTATAGAAGAATCTGGAAAGAAAAAAGTAAAGTTAGCAATAATTATTTCTGCAGGATTTTCAGAGGTAGGTGAAGAAGGTAAAAAATTAGAAGAAGAGATATTGAAATATTCTAATATATATGGAATTAGAATAATTGGACCAAATTGTATGGGAATTTATGATCCATATAACGGTATAGATACATTTTTTGTTGATAGAATTAGATTAAAAAGACCGGGAAAAGGAAAAATTGCGTTATTGTCGCAATCTGGGGCTATAGCTTTGGCATTTTTAGAATATGCAAGCTCAAAAAATATAGGAGTTTCAAAAATAATATCTTATGGTAATAAAATAGATATAGATGAAGTAGATATTCTAAAGGAATTGAAAGATGATGAAAACACAAAGTATATTTTTATTTATATGGAAGGATTAAGAAAAAATAGAGGAAAAGATTTTATAGAAATTATAAAAAGTTATGAAAAACCAATAGTAATTTTAAAGGCAGGAAAAACAAATAGAGGAAATATAGCTGCAATTTCACATACAGCATCAATGGTAGGAAATTATGATGTATATAGAAATGTTTTTGAAAGATTTAATATCATAGAGGCTAAAGATTTTCATGAATTTATGATATTTTTAAAGACTGCAAGTTATTTGTAAAATATGGTTATATATATTTATACTAACGGTGGTGGAATGGGTGTTTTAACTGCAGATTATTTAGAATCTCTTAATATTAGTTTAGAAGAAACCCCAGAAGATATTAAAATAAAATTAAAAGAAAAACTACCAAATCTAGCATCTTTAAGAAATCCTATAGATATTACTGCTAATGCTACGGAAGATCAGTATATAGATGGTTTAAAAATACTTTTAGAAGATCCAAGAACAGAGGCAATCTTAGCGATATTGTTACCACAATTACCCCATTATACAGAAAAAATTGTTGAAAAAATAATACAAATAAGTAAAAATAAAAATACTCCAATATTTTTTGTAATTTACGGCGGAGATTATTCTTTGAAAATAAAGGAAAAATTAGAAAAATATTTTTTAGTTTTCGATACACCTGAAGAAGCTTCGAAAGCTCTGTTGTTTTATTTAAAAATAAAAAATAAATATTCTTACTAGATAGTAAATATTATAAGGTTTATAAATAAAAAGCTTATATGGGATTAGACTTAGAAAGTGATTTAAATTATATAGTTTTATTTGATAAGGGAAATCTAGATATAGAAATGAAATATTTATCATTTCAAAGTTTAGACGAAATACTAGAAAGTTTTACTAATTTTTTTATTAATTTAGAATATCTACCTACTGTTGGAAGAATTTATACAGATATTTTACTTCCTTTTAAGATAAAATACGAAAATAACAAATTAGAAGAAGATTTATTTTTTGTTAAAAAAGGATATTTATTATTTAAAAAAGTTGGAGATCCGTTAGATAATGTTGTTATTCGTGTAAAAACTTTTTATAACATTCCGATATTTTTGGAAAAAATAAAAGAAGAATCATATGTTTTACAAATCTTACTGGACGAAAATATAATACTTGATTATATTCTTGAAGGAAGAAAAGAAGTTTTCGATATTCTAAAAGTTCCTGTAACTACAGTATCTGTGGACTACTTTTCAAAATCAGATTTAAAACCAATAGAAATGAAAAATATCTATCTTTATCCAATAATAATTGAAGTTAGAAATCAAAAAGATTTCCTTAATATACTATCTAGAACAATTAGTGAAATTTATCGTCCAACTCTTTACATAATTTAGCTAAGTAATTTTCTTATTTCTTCAACTTTTTTATATAATTCCTCAATTTTTTCTTTCAGCTCCTGAATATTTATTTTACTTTGAATTCCAAATATATTTAAGTTAAATCCTTCTTTTGATAATTTTTCATAAGCCTCTAATATTATTTTTCCAGCTTTTGTTTCTCCTTTTAGATGCTTTCTTATAGAAGACTCACTTAATCCCAATTCTTCAGAAATTTTTGTTAATGACATTCCTGCTTTTTCTCTAGCTAAAGCTGCGGCAGAGATGTATAAAGAATCTATCCAAGTTAATCTCTCTTCAGAATTTTTTAATATTTCTAAATTTTCTTCACTAAATAATGCTATTGCTAATAAGGCAGATTCCAATTTTCTTATTTCTTCTCTTCCAGTTGGTTTTAATGGAACTTCAGTCATTGTTCGTAGCTATCACTTTTTGTAGCCGTTGTCTGATCTTCAATCGCTTTTTTCATTTTAATTATTTCCTCTTGCTGTATATTTTCTATTTTTACATAATTTCCATATATCCTAAGATATTTATCCCAATGTATATATATCCCATTTTCTGAGATATCCATAGGATGCCTTAACATACTATGTCTAGTGTCTCTCATCTTCCAAATAATAATAGATCTATACAATTTTCCATCAATTTCATCTAAATCTAGTCTAACTATACCATCTACAGCATGCTCTACTCCAGGACCCCCAAAGCCTCTTTCTCCTACAGAAACCTGAGATATAAATATTGCTGTACATCCCATTCCAGATATAACTCTCTTTAGTAACATTACAGTTCCTCTTGCAGTTGCAGGCTTTGTCAAATATAAAGTTGATATAGAATCTATTACTACTCTTTTTGCATCTATTTCCTTAATAGCTTGTTTTAATACATCTGAGAGCTCGAAAACGTCATCTACTTGTTTTATAATATATTTCTCTCTTTGTATTGCTGTTCCAGAACCTCCAGTAAAAGCATCTATTATTGCAAATTTTCCTTCTTTTTCGAATTGTGAAATGTCCCATCCAAAATTCTTAAAACTCTTTCTAACAGCTACTGGATGTTCTTCTAATGCAACAAAAATACCATTCTCTCCTCTGATTAGACCATTATATAAAAACTGTTTACCTAAAATAGACTTTCCTGTTCCTGGACCACCAGATAATAAAACAATGCTTCTTTCTGGAATTCCACCAAATAAAATTTCATCAAATCCAGGAATATAGGTTCTTATTTTTGTTATTGTCATATAATATTACTACTTTTAAAGTTTTTAAGTTATTTCTTTATTAAACTATCTGTTATTAGTTTTAAATATTCTCTAGCTTCTTTTGAATTTTCAAAACATTTTATTATAGAATTTCCATATTTTTTAGATATTATACTAAAATTATTATTACAAAATTTACATTTAATTGATCTTTTTAATGTTTTTTTACTTCTAATTTCTCTTATAAATATTTTTTTACATATTGGACATTTTATGATACAAAACATTTTAACATGATTTGTTTAGTTCATCCAATTTATACTGACTTTTTTTAAAGTTTTCTAAAAAATATCTGCAATCTCTTTTTAAAATATATAAATTATTATAATTTTCTTTGTATGTAAATATAATAACTTCTTTACTACAAATACATCTACAAAGAGGACCAGTTTCAATTTCTTCTACAAAAATACTTCTATTAATTTTGTAGACTTTAAAATCAGTTCCACAGCAATTTGTAATTAATTTCAAAAATAAAACCGAATTAGACATTTTTACATATTCTTCTAAGTCGTTTTCATCACATTCATAAATAATATATTTAAAAGATTCTCTTTTTTGATCTTTAGTCAAAGATATTAGGTAAATTGAAAAAGATACTAAGAGAATTATCAAAAAAATTACAAAAAAATTATTATTTATCTTTTTTATAATTTTTTTTAATTTTTTTTTATTAACCATTTTATTAAATATTTTATTTGTTTTTAAATTTTTATAATTTTATATAGTTTATGATGTGGAAATGCGAAATTTGTGGTTTTATATACAAAGGAGAAAATCCTCCGGAAAAATGTCCAAAATGTGGAGCTATGAGAGAAAAGTTTAGAAAATTAAGTGAAGAGGAAGAAAAACTAATTGAAAGATCTCAACTAACAAATAGTTTGCATATACAAGCATTATTATTATTAGAAGATCTGTTAGATATTGCAGAAGCCGGAATAGAAGACAATTTGGATCCTGGATGTTATAAAATATTTCAAGAGGAGAAGAATTTTGCTATTGAAATGATACAAAAAATAAAGGCAGAATTAGAAACACACATGAAAAAAGGAAAGTTTGGATGAATTAATTAAAAAAATAGAAGAAAGTATAGAATTTTATAATTTTACTAGAGGTTCTGAATCTCAAGCAAAGATAATAAAATTAGATATTACCAAAAAGGAAATTCATATAGAGTTTAAAGGAAGTTTTTGTCATACATGTGGTGTTAGAGACTGGATTGAAGATATGAAGTATATTTTTATTAAAAATGGAATTAAATCAGAATTACTTGATATTGAAGAAAAATCTGAAGATACTTTGATTGGAAAATTTAAAATTTTTGTTTAATTTAAGGTTTATCTAATTAATAATTTTTTCTTAATTATAATCGCTTTTATAATTGTTAAGAGAATAATACCCGAATTAATGGCATATTTTATAATTTCTGAATGAAATTCAGGTAGTGGTAAATAAACGGAAATATTTGGCCAAAGAAAATAAATTAAAAGAATTAATATTATCGCGAAAATAACCGTTTTTATAATATACTTTATTATTTTTAAAACAATAAAAACAATTAAAAAAATTAATAAGATCATCAGAAATATTTCCATTTATTTTAGTAGATTTTAGTTGTTTAAAAAAATTTCTTAGCTTATAATATGGTTTATTAGCATCTAACCATCTTATTTATAAATGATATCCGATTATTTGAAATGGCATATAATTCAAAAAGAAAAGAAGTCAAATATTGAGGCTTATTACATACATTGCATTATAAATTATTACAAAGATACTTTAAAGGAAAACTATAAATTAGTTCTAGATATCCCATGTGGTAATGGAAGATTAATTCCGTATTTAAGATCTTTTGGATATGATGTTTACGGTGTTGATATTTCCGAGGAATTAATAAATGAATGTAAAAAGAAATATCCTGATTTATCAAATAAACTTTTTATTGGTGATATGAGAAATTTTTGCTTTTCAAAGAAATTTGATGTTTTGCTGAATTGGTATTCTTCTTTTGGATATTTTGATGAGGAAGATAATCTAAAAACTATGAAAAATTTTAATAAGTTGTTAAGAACTGGAGGTATTTTAATATTAGAGGATGTGAATCCAGAAAAGGTAGAAAATCAAAATTTATTTTTTGATTATGGAGAAATAGTTGAATTTTGCGAAATAAAAGTTGAAAAGAATTATAGAATATTTTTAGAAAAATATTTTAAAAAAGATGGAAAAAATTTAATATTTTTAGAAGATTTTGTGATAAGAGTAAGATTATATACTTATGAAGAATATAATAAATTGTTTGAATTGTGCGGATTTAAGTTATTAAATGCTTATGAATACTTGAGTTTTAGAGAATATAGACCTGATAGCAATAGAGTAGTTTATGTTGCTCTAAAAGTTGCCGAGACAATGTAAACTTTTTTTATCATCAAAGATTTTCAATTTAGATTAGCGAAATACACATTTTGAAAATATTTTTTAAGTTAGGGAAATATATATTTCTAAAAGTCAAATTTAACAGAAAATTGTATTTTTTACGAGCCTTAGAAATTTATTTATTATTATATAATTATATATTGCTCAAAATAG
>JAVYNJ010000006.1:0-28325 GCA_038735675.1 Nanopusillaceae archaeon
GTCTTTCATTTCTTTCTCTTACTTCTCTAGATAAACTACTATGATGAATTTCTATTGGATAATCTGGTATCCATTTTTTAAATCTAGAAACTAACAATTCTGCCATTTCTCTAGTATTAACAAATATTATTACCGATTTATGTTTATCTAAAATTTCTTTTATTTTTCTTAAACTCCAAATAATTTTTGGACTCCATCCAAATTTTTTGCTTAATTCAACGTCTTCCTCAGTAATCTCTGGATAAAATACTTCTATATCATATTTTTTTATGCCATACCAAAAAGCAATATCAAAATCTCTATAACCAAAAATAAATTTTCCTGCTAATTCCAGATCTCCGATAGTTGCAGATAATGCAATTCTTTGAAATTCTCCAGAAAAATTAACTAATCTCTCTAAACCTAAAGATAATTGTATTCCTCTTTTATCATCCAACAATTCATGTAATTCATCAATTATTACAAACTTAACCGTTTTTAAATATTCTTTTAGTTTTTTTCCTAAAAATAATGCTTGAAATGTTTCTGGTGTAGTTATTAAAAATTCTGGAGGTTTTTTTGATTGTCTAGATCTTTCAGATTGAGAAGTATCGCCATGCCTTATTGCAATACTTATATCCAAATTACTACACCACCAAATTAATCTATCTAACATATCTCTATTTAAAGCTCTTAAGGGAGTAATGTAAATCGCTAAAATTCCATTCTTGTTTTCTTTTTCTTTTATATCTAATATTTTTGAAAAAACTGGGATAACTGCAGCTTCTGTTTTTCCAGAACCTGTAGGAGAAACAATTAACGTATTTTTTCCAGATAAAATTTTTGGTATAGCAATCTTCTGTATTTCATTAAATTCAGAAAATCTTTCCAAAAATAAATTTTTTACTTCTTTTCTTAGATTCATATTTCTTTAATTAAAATTCCTTCTAAAGTAAATATGCTATAATTTTTGATTTTTTTTGCAATTGGCCCATGAAAACTTCCAACTTCCCAATAACCAGCTAAATCAGAAAATGCGGGTAAGATTATTATTTCCTTGCTATTAAAGTTTCCTATAACAAATACTTTTTCATATATAGACTCTCCTACATATGTCTTTAAATTATAAACAAAATGATGATGGCCTATTACATACATGTTACAATCAAAATTGCTTTTCATATTTCCATGGGTAAATACAACATTCCCGATCTTTAATTCTTTTAGCAATTTTACTTTTTCATCCTCTTTTATTATCTTATTTAAACCTCCATCATGATTTCCTCTAAGTATGTAAATTTTATCAAATATTTCTTTTAATTTTTCAATAAAATATGGGATTTCTTTCATTTCCAAAACACTAATCTTAGGAACATTATGTTTTAAATCACCAACAATTATAATTGACTTAGTTTTGTATTTCATATGCAAATCTTCAACTTTTTTTATTAGATAATCCGTAGCTGCAGGTATATTTATACCGGTCCCAAAAAGTTCCCTTTCGATTCCTATATGCAAATCAGAAATCACTAAATAATTTTTCTTAAAGATTAATGCTTCTTTTCCAGTGAATTGAAACATTATTTATAAATAGTAAATTTTCCAAACTTTTTTTTGAGAAATTCTAATATTCTATCATCTATAAGATTTCTTAATTTATTCATATGTCTCAAAATTTTTTCAAAATTTTTTTTATCTAATTCTTCTATTTTCTCACCTTCATGATTATATATTTCTACTTTATCTAGAACTAGACAAAACTTATCTTCAAAGACAATTAAATCATACACATTTCCATCCGAAATTTGTATTTTGTATGAATATCTAGAGAGCACATCTTCCAAAATTCCAGATAAAAAGTCTTTAAATGCTCTATTCAAAATTTTGATGTTCTCTCTTAACTTTTTATGCTCTAAAAGATCGAATTTTTCTTCCATATAATATTTAATTTCGTTTTCTACTTCATTAAACAGGTTTTGTAAGTTCTGAAATTTTTCATTTATTATATCTACTATTTTTCTACTATATATATCTTCTAGTCTCGCTTTTAACGTATTATATTCTTCGATATAATATATCAATTCCTGTTTTTCTCTCTCTTGATCTATTAAAATTTTTAACACTTTCATTCTGTTTACAAATTTTTCAGCAATATCAATCCATTTTATTAAATCATTATATTCAAATTCTTTAATTTCTCCATGTTCAAATTTTTTTCTTAAATTCCAGATTTCTTCTAAATTTTTTATATAATCTTCTTCTAAAATTCCCTTTTCTTTTACAAAAATTTCTTTTATATAATTAATAGTTTCTTTTGGATCCGTTGGAGGTAAACCATAGCTAATCAATACTGCTTGAGCTGATGTAATCATTGAAATAGCAACATTTTCTATTAAAAGAATATTTATAGTTGTTTTCAATCTTTCCTTAGTTTCTTTTATCATTAAATCTGAAGAATTTAATAGTTTATCTCCGGCCTCTTTAGAAGGTTTAATTATTCCTTTTGTTAATAATTGCTTCCACGCAATATAAACACCTCGATCATAAAAAGCAATTCCATCTCTAAGAAAAGTATATATAACTGGATTTGCTTCTGCTAAAGAATACCAAAATTCTGTTAAAGTATAAACTTGTGGATGTAAGATTTTCTTCGAATTTAAAATTATTTGGCATTCAATAGCTTTAGAATTGACAATTTGATACAATTTAGATTTTAGTTCCTCATGAGTATGTTTTTTTACATCAGTATCATCAATAATAACATATACATCTACATCAGAAGTTTCAACATTTCTTCCTTTAACTTGCGATCCTGCTAAAGCATAAGCTACAACATATTTAGAAAAAGTCTCTATTAAAAGATTTTTATGTAGAACCACTAATTTGAATATTTCTAATATTCCTTTATCATATATTACTTCTCCACTAGCTATTAAATCTAACAAATCGAATCTTGAATCCATTGAAATATCTTTTATATCTGTCATTGTTATAACATGAACCCATAAATCAAGATTTTTTTCTTTGATATAATTAATAAAATTTTCCAAAAGTTCATATTTTAATTTTATCTTTTCTTCAAGGGATTCTAAATCATAATCGGAAATTAATATCACTAAATGGTTTTTATTCTTTATTTCATTTTCATATTTCTTTTTAAGTTCTTCAGCATCTAAAAAATCTATTTTCTTAACATAAAAATATAAATCTTCTAATAATTTAATAATTTCTTCTTTTTTTTCTTTAAAAATCGCAACTCCAAGTATTTTATCTTTAAATTTAGATTTTTCTAAATAATTTAAAATCTCTTTTTCCATAAAATCAAATAATTAAACATATTTATATATTTTTTCTAATCCATTTAAGAAGATCTTTTAGGTTGATTTCTTCAGTTTTTTCATTTTCTATTTTATCTTCTCTTTTAAAAGAGATCATACTAATGATTTTATTTTTTAAATATTCTAAATCGGTGCTTTCTGCCTTTTTTCTAGGTAAAATTAGCTTAACATTGTCTTCATCAAATTTAGGAAAAACTTCTATAGAAATATGTTTTGTTTTTTCGTAATCTTTATTAGAATACAACAAAATAATAATTTTATTCGTATTAAAAATAATTTTTAAAATCTCAGAAAGCTTTTTAGCTAAAACTAACATTTTTATATACACTTCGTCATTTAAACTACTTAAATCTTCGTAATGCTTTTTTGGAAATATTGTTAAATGTCCTGGATTAATAGGAAATATATTTAAAACACACATAATATCTTCATCCTCATATATTTTGAAAGAAGGAATTATATTTTCTGCAATTTTACAAAATACACATTCTTCCATAAAACTTTAATTTAATTTTTAATGATAAATTTTTTTATGATAAAATTAGTATTGTCCATATTAAGTATTAAAATTGCATCAATCGCAACATATTTAGCAACGGAAATTTTAGCAAAATATGTTTACTCCTATTCTAAAAATTTCAAAGATTTTGGGAAAATATTTTTATTTATATATGCTGGATTATTATTTACTTTGATACCTTTAATGATTTCAATAAATTTAGCTTTACTTGGAGAAACAAATTTAGCTTATTATAACATTCTATATAATGTTTTGTTAGACTCTACAATATCTAGCGGAATATTAATTTTAATAAGCAAAAAAGAAGAATCTATATCTTTAGATAAGAAACTAATTTTTATAATATCCTTAATATTTACTATAAACATATTTTTAATAATAAAAAGGTTTTTAAATACAGTAGATTCTCTTTTATTATTCTCTTTATTTATTATTTTATCTATATTTTTGTTGAATGATATCAAAAAAACTAAAATCTACAAAAATTTAGAAAAAAAAGATCATGATAAAATTAATATCCTAACTAAGATTTTTTTTATTTTATTTTCATTTATTATTTTCATAATTAGCAGTCAAATTTTATCTTACAATGCTATTTATCTAAAAAGCACGTTAAAAAATATCCCATTAGTTGCTTATATAATAAATTTAGTGTCTAATACAGCTCCTACACTGATTTTTGGATATGTAATTTATAAAGAATCTAAAAATTTTGAAGAAGGATATATATCGATACTTGGTCAATTCTTTTATTCCTTTACTATAGGTATAGGAATAATTTCTGGAATATATCCCATTCTATTTACAGGTAAAGATATAAATGCGATCATTTCTTCTTTTTTAACGCTATATTCCTCTTTAATAATCTTTAATTTATATGCCTATGGTTATAATCTTCCTAAAGAGATTGGAATATTTTTGATTATATTAGGCTTTCTAATCAGTTTAACGACAATATAATTAAAAATTTATTGATGTGTATCTAACTAATGAGAAGAAGTTCCAGAAGGTGGAAAAAGTATAGAAGACCTCGTTGGAAATGGCAAAAGAAAAGAATGAAAGAAGAAAAAAGATTAAGAAAAATGGCAAGATTAAGGGCGATATAAAACTTTAAAAACTATCCTATACGACTTAATATATATACCCTGTAGGGTCTCGCCTTCAGATACCTATGAAGTAGGCATCCCCTACAGGGAATAAATGTGGAGATATCCGAAATGGAAGAGGTTATCCTGGATTTGCGGCCGTATTTCTCGGGTTTAGGCCCGCGGTGGATTTAATCCACCGAATTCCCGTTGATCCTGCGGGGGGCCACTGCTATCCCCGTCCGACTAACCCATGGGAGGCCAGGGACACTGGGTAAAGTGTCCCGCCGTACGGCTGAGTAACACGTCGGCAACCTACTCTCGGGAGGGCGATAACCCCGGGAAACTGGGGATAAACGCCCATAGGAGATAGGCGGTGGAATTCCCCTATCTCCGAAAAGGATAAGGAGTATTCCTCTCCTTATCCGCCCGAGAATGGGCCGGCGGCCTATCAGGCAGTTGGCGGGGTAACGGCCCGCCAAGCCGAAGACGGGTAGGGGCCGTGAGAGCGGGAGCCCCCAGATGGGCACTGAGACAAGGGCCCAGGCCCTACGGGGTGCACCAGGGGCGAAACCTCCGCAATGGGTATAAGCCTGACGGGGGGACGGGGAGTGCCTCGGGATTTTTTCCCGAGGCTTTTCGGGAGTGTAAAAAGCTCCCGGAATAAGCGGTGGGCAAGAGGGGTGGCAGTCGCCACGGGAATACCCCCGCCGCAAGCGGTGGCCTCGATTATTGGGCCTAAAGGGGCCGTAGCCGGACCGATGTGGCCCCTGTGAAATCCACGGGCTCAACCCGTGGGCGCGCGGGGGCTACTATCGGTCTAGGGGACGGGAGAAGCTGGGGGTATTCCGGGGGGAGCGGTGAAATGCTGTAATCCCCGGAGGACCACCCGAGGCGAAGGCGCCCAGCTATCCCGCTCCCGACGGTGAGGGCCGAAAGCTGGGGGATCAAATGGGATTAGAGACCCCAGTAGTCCCAGCTGTCAACGCTGCGGGCTATCTGCCGGAAGGGCTTAGAGCCCTTTCGGTGGAGTAGGGAAGCCGTTAAGCCCGCCGCCTGGGGAGTACGGCCGCAAGGCTGAAACTTAAAGGAATAGGCGGGGGGGCATACAAGGGGTGGGGTGTGCGGTTTAATGGGAACTGACACCGGAAACCTTACCGGGGGCGACAGCAGGATGAAGGTCAGGCTGAAGACCTTACCTGACACGCTGAGAGGAGGTGCATGGCCGCCGTCAGCTCGTGCCGTGAGGTGTCCTGTTAAGTCAGGAAACGAGCGCGACCCGCGCCCGCCGTTGCGACGGGAGAGATTTCTCTCCCGGCACACTGCGGGGACTGCCGGGGAAACCCGGAGGAAGGTGCGGGCGACGGCAGGTCCGCATGCCCCGAATCCCCCGGGCTACACGCGCGCAACAATGGGCGGGACAGGGGGATCCGACCCCGAAAGGGGAAGGTAATCCCCAAACCCGCTCCCAGTTCAGATTGCGGGCTGTAACTCGCCCGCATGACGGCGGAATCCCTAGTAATCGGGGGTCACTATTCCCCCGGTGAATACGTCCCTGCCCCCTGCACTCACCGCCCGTCAAGCCAACCGAGTCGTCCTCCAACTAGGCCCTGGTCTAACCAGGGTCATGTTGGAGGATGGCGAGGGGGGCTAAGTCGTCACAAGGTAGCCGTAGGGGAACCTGCGGCTGGATCTAGTTAAATCCAGGATAACCTCCAAAATTTCAAATTTTTTTAGCTCTAAATTTTTCTATATGTTTGAAATAAAGAACAGAGACATTGCAGGGCGAATTGGGATTTTAAATATAGATAATAAAAAAATAGAAACTCCGATCTTGCTACCCGTAATAAATCCAAAGAAACAGGATATATCTCCAAAAGAAATGCAAGAAAAATATAAAGTACAAGCAATAATGACTAATGCTTATATTATCTATTCTGATAAATTATTAAGAGAAAAGATGATTGAAATTGGTTTACATAATTATTTTAATTTCTCTGGAGTTATAGAAACTGATTCTGGGTCATATCAAATCTTACACTACAAGAAAGATATTGATTTATCTAATGAAGAAATTGTCAATTTTCAAATAAAAATAGGAAGTAACATAATAAATGTTTTAGATTTGCCTACAGATATAGATAAAAGCTGGGAAGAAGCTAAAAAAGAATTGGAAATCACAATTAACAGAATCAAAGAAGGAATAAAAATTAGAGATTCTTTAAATAAAAAAGTATTAATTAATGGCGCAATTCAGGGCGGCATATATATAGATCTTAGAAAAACATCTGCTATAGAAGTAAACAAACTAAATGTAGATATTTATGCTATAGGAACTATAGTTCCATATATGATAAAATACGATTTCCAAAGATTGTTTGAAACAATAATAATTCCTCGTATCTTCTTGTCTCTAAATAAGCCAGTTCATCTGTTTGGATTAGGGCATACTTTGACAATTCCGTTATCAGTAGCAATAGGATGTGATATATTTGATTCCGCTTCATATGCTCTATATGCTAATGACAATAGAATAATAACTCACTATGGGACTCTCAGATTAGATGAATTAGAAGATTTTTATTTAGAAACAAAAAATAAAAATTATCATATTTCGGAAATTAAAGAAATGCAAAAGGAAGAAAGAAATAGAATAATATCTGAGCATAATTTATTTACATTGTTAAAGGAAATTTCCATAATTAAAAATGCTATAAAAAATCAATATTTATTTGATATTATTTTATTCAAGGCTCATTATCACAAATCGATATATATAGCTACAAAATATGTATTAGAAAACTTTTATTATTGGTTAAAAAAATTAGATCCAATAAGAAAACGTAGCGGAATAGTTTATGATGGAGATTTACTAGATATAAGAACAGATATAAAAAGGGCTAGAGAAAGATTAAAAGAAAGGGTAGATCCAAGAGATTTCGAAGATATATATGAATACGTATTTCCCTTTAATAGCATAAAAAATGATAAAATATTATGAAAGAATCATAAAAAGAGAAATAAGAAAAACGAAAAAATTTAGAAAAAATAATATTGTAAGAATTGTTGGAATAAAATCAAATACTTATGATTTTTCAATGAATATTATTAAAAAAATATCCGAAAAATATAGTCTAAACTTAAAAATAGACGAAAATGTTTATAAAAATCTGGGAGATTTGGAATTAAAAGAAGATAGTATATTAATAATACCATTAGAAGGTGTTTTCTTATCTTATATAATTTATAAAACTGAAAATATAGATCGATTTTATCTTATTTTCAAAAAATATAAACCATTAAATATTTGCTATAGAGTTTCGGAATTTGTTTTATCCAAATATCTAAATAAAAAACCATATAAGATAGATGAAAAATATTTTAAAATAATAGAATTTATGTATAAAATTTTTGAAAAAAATGAAAAATATGCAATAGCTGTAGGAAAGTTTTTAGATTATATTGAAAAATATTATTAAACTTTTATCCATTTAATTATCTTCTATGCCAGTATTTAAGTTACGTGGATATACAATTGAAGAACTTCAAAAAATGTCTCTAGAAGAATTTATGTTAAAAGTAGCTAATTCAAGAATTAGAAGAACTTTATCTCGCAGATTAAAAATTGGCTTTCCACCAGAATGGGAAAGATTTTATGAAAAATGTAAGTTACAAAAAGAAGGAAAATATAAAAAACCGGTAAAAACTCATGCTAGAGAAATTCCTATACTGCCTTTTATGGTAGGATGTAAAATTTCAGTATATAATGGAAAAGAATATGTAGAATACGAAGTAAAACCAGAAATGGTAGGAAGAAGAATTGGAGAATTCTCATTTACAACAAAGAAAGTTAAGCATTCTGCACCTGGAATTGGAGCTTCTAGATCTTCAAAATTCATGAAAGCTAGCAAATAAGACTATACTCTAAATAAGCCAAGAAGATCTAAAGATTTTGGAAGCATTGGGATAATTAATTTAAACACAACAAGAGTAAAAAACAATAGTATAAATGAATGTTTAATTCCTGCCTTATAAGATCCTTTATACATTTTTCCTATAGCTAAACCAGAGAAAAAAGATTGTATTATTGATATAAGATACAAATTTGAATTTATATCTTCAACTCTAATTTTATTTTTACCTTCTAGACTGGATATATCCAGAAAAGGAACTAGAAAAACAATAATTATTAAAGCAGTTATAAGAAAGAAGAAAAATACAACGTAAGAATGTATAACATTTTCAAACAATAAAGATTCTCTCTGTTTTTTCAATTTCCTAATTTCTTTTATAGACTTTATTGTTGCTTCTAAACTTTTATCAAGTTCTCCACCAGATTTATATAGATTTATTATGTTTTTTACTATTTTAGAAATTGTTTTATTATTACACTCCTCGGAAAACATTTCAAATGACTCTACAATTCCAACTCCCCAATCTATTCTAGCAGAAAAATTTTTTACTGCTCTACTCAATGGTCCATAATCTGATTTCTCTAGATAACTCAAAGCAACAGGAAGAGGCAATCCAGATCTTAAAAGATCTATAAGATCCATTGAAAATCTAAAAAAATTATTTTCTTTTATTTCTTCTTTTTTCGAAACATAAGAATAATATAATAGGGTTGGTAAAGTCGACAAAACCAAAGAGGTAACTAATGCATCTTCCAAAGAATATCCTATATTTAAGAAAATGAAATAAAAAATAAAAAGTAAGATTATAGAAAATATTTCTATTCTCATATCTCTAATTTAGATATAAAAAGCATTACGCCAATATTTATTATCGGAAGAACTATTATTGATATAAATTTAAGAAATTCCGATATTGATAAGCCAAAAATTGTTGAAGATAACGTTGACAACATAATTCCGACTGAAATAATTAACATTGGTATAGTTAAAACTAAGCCAACATACAAATCTGAAAAGTTTTTCATTACTTGATTTAATTTTTCTAAATCTGTTCTATAAGTTAATAGCTGATTTTCGGTATATATAATAAAAAATTCCTTTATATTTCTACCTGATCTTAACGTTAATAATAGTTCATCTAAAAATTCTCTTAATCTTTCTGAAACAGTAGTGTCCCTTACATGTTCTATAGCGTCGGATAAACTAATTCCAGAATTCAGTAAATCTGCTAATCTTTTAAATTCTAAAGATAAAAATCCATAATCTCCAGTTTCAGATATTAATCTAAAACAATTTTCTATATCTATTCCTGTTTGAAGCAAAGATAAAAGATGTACAGATGCAAATGGGAGATTTATATCTATTTCTTTTCTAATCTCTTTTTCTCTATAGATTATATAAGTATATAACAAAATTGGAAAAACAAGAATAAAAATAAATATTATTGTTAAAAAAAACATTTCGTAAGCATAAATAAGAAAGATTATGAGAACAGAAATTGCTATAGAAACTATAAAAAATATAAAAGATAAAAACTTGGATGGATTTACATTTATTTTTCCCCTAAACAACATTTTTCTTATTCTATAATGTATATCTGGATATTTTTCCAAAAGATAATTAGATATTTTACCAAACAACAAATCTGATATATCTAAAAGAATTTTTTGAATTTCTATTTTTTCTATATCTTTTTTAAATTTCTTTTTAACTTTGTATATCTCTTCCTTTTCTTCAGTTTTCTGTTTAAATTCTTTTTTAAATTTAAATTTCTCAATCTTATTTATATCCAATATATTTTCAGCTCTACTTAGTTCTTCTTCTATTTCAAAAAGTTTTGAAGAAATCTTTTGATCCTCTACTTGATATTCTAATATAGGATTTACAATTTCTTTTACATTTTCAAAAATTTCTTTTTTAATATTTTCTTCAATTGAATGATCTTCCTTTATGTAATCTATCAAAGTAGAAACATTATATTTTATTTTACCTAGATATATATAGATTTTTGATTCTAATTTAAAGATTCTTTTATTTATTTCCCTTAATTGAGAATGATAATATTCTTCTGAAATTTCAAAAAATTTAAATTTTTCTTCTAATTCTTTTTTCTCAGCTAACAATTTATTTAAAGAATTATATATCTTTTTAACATTTTTTATAAGAAAAAATGTATTTTTTATTTTTTTATTCAAAAAATCTACAGATTCTCTTTTCATTATATTTTATTTTAAATATCTCGAGATTATATAAAATTATAATCATGGATATTATACTTAACCTAAAACCAAAAATTCCAATAATTGAAATACCTCAGAAAATTGAAAACACAAATATAATATATCCTTTAATCGAGCCTTTTGCTTATGCTAAAATATATTATAATAAGAACAAATCAATATTATTATATAACGTTTTAGAACCTTCTTTGTCAGAAGATGAAAAGAAGCTTTTAGATTCAGTAAAACTAGGAGTTAAAGATCTTTTATTTGTAAAATTATCGGATATTGAAGATTATAAAAAAGCTTTAAGTTATTTAAAGAGAATATATGATCTTTTGTTAAAAGAAATGTCCATAAAATTAAATAAAAAACAATACCAAAAAATATTTTATTATGTCTTTAGAGATATATATGGATATGGAAAGATAGAACCACTTATGAGGGATCCTTTTATCGAAGATATTAGCTGTACAGGAGTTTTATCTCCAATATACATTGTTCATAGATTTTTTGGAAATTTGGAAACAAATATATATTTTCTTAATGAAGAAGAAATATTAGATACTATAGAAAAGTTTGCTCTTAGATCCAAAAAATACATATCTTTTTCAGATCCTATATTAGATGCTACCTTACCTGATGGATCTAGAGTTAACGCCACATATTCAAAAGAAATTACTACTAGAGGACCAACCTTTACGATAAGAAAATTTAGAGAGAACCCTTGGACTCCAATAGATTTAATTAAAATTGGATCTGTAAGTCCAGAAATTTTAGCTTATTTATGGTTAGCAATAGAATATAGAAGAAATATCATAATAATAGGAAGCACATCTTCAGGAAAGACTACATTTCTCAATGCAATATCGATGTTTATACCTCCATCAGCCAAAATTGTTTCAATAGAAGATACTAGAGAAATCAAATTATATCATAAAAACTGGATTCCATCAACTATAAAATATTCTAATGACAAAAATAAGGAAATAGATATGTTTACATTACTTAAAGAAGCAATGCGACAAAATCCAAACTATTTAATTGTTGGTGAGGTGAGAGGAAAAGAAGCCTATGTTATGTTTCAAGCAATGGCATCCGGACATGCTTCTATATCAACTATGCACGCTGAATCTACAGATGCTTTGATTTATAGACTTATATCTCCGCCTATAGAATTGCCAGAAAGTTTAGTTAATCTGTTAGATCTTTCTGTTCTTATGTTCCATGATATTACTACAGGAAAAAACATTAGAAAAGTTAGACAAATTGACGAAATAATAAACAGAAAGAGATATAATACAATATTTTATTGGGATCCTTCTGAAAAACTGTTTAAATCAAATTATAAATCTTATATGTTATATAAAATACACACTGAATATGGAGTATCCTACGAAGATTTAATTAGAGAGTTAACTACAAGATCTAAATTATTAAATAGACTTACAGCTTATAAAATATCTCCTGAAGATTTTTTCAAAATAATTAACAACTACTACTTTAATAAAGAGTATATTCTAAATTTGTTCAAGATTTTATAAAAATAAAAGTAAATTTTCTGGGGTTGAGGGTTATATAACCCACGGGCGATTGGAAGCGGTCGGCTTACTCCTCGGAAACCCTCGGAGCTTCCACCGCCGCCCCATCAACGGGGTCTTCTACCCCAGCCCTTAATAGCCGCCTATTTTCGGGGAGGGGTTCGCCCTTAGATGCTTTCAGGGCTTACCCCCTATGGCGTAGCTACCGGGCTTGCCCTCGTCGGACAGCCCGTCCACCAGTGGCCACGGCCCGCCGTTCCTTTCGTACTAGGCGGACCTTCCCCTCAGGCGGCTAGCACCCCCGACAGTTAGAGACCGAACTGCCTCGCGGCGTTCTGAACCCATCTCACGACCCCTTTTAATGGGTGAGCACCCCCACCCTTGGCGGCTTCTGCACCACCAGGATAGGGGGAGACGACGTCGAGGTCACGAACCGCGGGGTCGATGTGGGCTCTCGCCCGCGACTGTGCTGTTACCCCCGGAGTAGCTTTTCCGCCAGCCCATACCCCCACCAATGGGAGTATGGGGTTCGCTAGGCCCGGGTTTCCCCCCTGCGCCCCTTGATGGTCGGGGCGCAGTCAGGCCGGCTTTTGGCCTTGTCCTCCACAGCGGAGTTCTGACCCGCTTGAGCCGACCTTTTGGACCCCGCCGATATCTTTTCGGCGGGGTGCCGCCCCAGCCAAACCGCCCACCTGCCGCTGTCCTCTTCCGAGTTAGTTCCAAAGGGTCCAGAGGCGGGTGTTTCATGGACGCATCCCTTCAACCTAGCGGCTGAAGTTCATCGCTCCCCGCTACGCTACACACTGGACCCTTTGGAACAACGGCAGGCTGCGGTTAAGCTTCACGGGGTCTTTTCTACCCATCGGGGGTCCCTGGCCTTCTCACCAGGACGGCAGGTTCAGGGGGTCCCGGCCAGGGACAGTGGCGGGCTCGTTACACCGTTCGCAAAGCCGGCATTTAACCGGCAAGGCATTACGCTACCTTAAGAGGGTCAGAGTTACCCCCGCCGTTTACCGGCCCTTAGCCCCCTTGAACGGGGGGTTCAGGTACCGGCACTGGGCAGGTGTCGCCCCCGGTAAAAACCCTTTCGGGCTATCCGGGAGCTATGTTTTTGATAAACAGTCGGCCCGCCCTAGTCACTGCGACCTGCGGTAGCAGGATTAGCCCACTACCGCAGGCACCCCTTCTCCCTAAGTTACGGGGCTAATTTGCCGAGTTCCCTTGACCGGGTTACCCCCACGGCCTTAGGCTTTTCACCCAGGGGACCAGTATCGGTGTGCGGTACGGTCGCCCAGGATCGTTCCTCTTTCCCTTTTCATAGCCACCAGGCCTCGGCGGAAATTCAGGGTTTGAGCCGGTTCTCACCATTACGGTACTCCCCGGCCCTATCCCCTTTAACGGAAGTAAGTGGAATTTAATCCACCCCTCCGTCCGCCTAGCCCAATGGGTCGGGAAAGAGGCTTGCGTTACCGCACCTACCTGGGCGGTAGGGGAATATTAACCCCTTTCCCTTTCCCCATATCCCTCTCGGGATATGGGTTAGGACCGACTAACCCCCAGTTGAACTTCATTGCTGGGGAAACCTTTCCCCTTTCGGCCGACGGGATTCTCACCCGTCTGATTCCTACTACCGCGGGGATCTTCATTCCGAACGGCTCCAGAGCCCCTTTCGGAGCTCCTTCTGAGCCATCCGGACGCCCGCCTACCTCACGCGGATCAAAGATCCGCGGACCTGGGTCTCGGCAGCCGGCTTAGACCCGTCCGTTTTCGGGGCCTATCCCCTCGCCGGGTGAGCTGTTACGCACTCCTTAGATGATGGCTGCTTCTAAGCCTACATCCCCGGTGTCTTAGGGGATAGACACCCTTGATTTTCACTTAGCCGGCATTTAGGGGCCTTAACCCAGGTCTCGGTTGTTCCCGTCTCGGATACGCGGCTTTCCCGCGCACCCCGTCTCCCGGGATCTACGGATCTACCAGCTTCGGAGTTGGACTCCGTAGGGATAACCCCTACGGAATCCGTAGCTCTACACCGGTAGAATCCTCCCCCGAGGCTTGACTTCAATCAATTTCGGCGGGGACCGGCTATCACCGGGCCCGATTGGCTTTTCACCCCTACTCCGAGGTTATGGGAGGGATTTTTCCCATCCCTTCGGGCCTCCACGGGGGTTTCCCCCCGCTTCGCCCTACCTCGGAGTAGATCGCCCGGTTTCCGGTCGTATCCGAGTGACTAACCGCTCTTTCGAACGGGTCCCCTCGCGGAAAAGATTCCGCTGCGGGATCTCGGTTTCCCTACGGCTTCGGGGATAAACCCCTTAACCTCGCCACTCGGATACACTCCCCCGCACGTTCTTCCAAACGTACGGCAAAACGGGATAACCTCGCGGTTGTACTCATTCGTCGCCGAAATTTTCCAACCGCAAGGCCTAACCCGCTTTGCCTGACTGTCCCCGCCCGGTTTCAGATTCTTTTCACACCCTGCCACGGGTTCTTTTCACCGTTCGGTCGCCCTACTATACGCTATCGGACTCGGGTAGTATTTAGCCTTGGGGGTTGGTTACCCCCAACTTCCTGACGGAAATTCAACCGCCAGTACTCCGGAAGTAGAGATATTCCGCTGTAAAGGCCCCTACGGGACTGTCACCCTCTTCGGTTCCGGACTTCCACCGGAATTCGAAGCCTTTACAGCGGAATAGCCTCTACCCCATAACACCACATCTCCTCTGAGTTACCCCAGAGGATTAGGTTTAGGCTTCTCCCCTTTCGGTCGCCCCTACTAGGGGAATCACGTTTTGTTTTCTTTTCCTGCGGGTACTGAGATGTTTCACTTCCCCGCGTTCCCCTCCCTTACGGGATGTTCGGGTTTTTCACCCGAACAGGAGTTCCCATTCGGGAATCTGCGGATCAATGGTTGCGTGCACCTCCCCGCAGCATTTGGTCGCTTGCCACCCCCTTCTTCGGCTCCCGAGCCCAGGCATCCACCGGGCGGGTTGCTGGGTTATATAACCCTCTCATTCCCCTCATCTTTAATCAGAATTCTCTCTCTTACTATTATAGTAAGAGAGATCATGATATTGTTAGATATAATTTAGCAATGTTTTAAAATTTTATAGCATGTTGTAAGATTATGGTTGAATTGGAAAAAAAAGAAAATTTTTCCGAATGGTATAATCAAATAATTAGAGAAGCCGAAATAATTGATGATAGATTTCCTGTAAAAGGAATGCCTGCATATCCAAATTATGGATTTTCTTTGATAAAAAATATTTTTTCAATTTTAGAAAAATTATTAGACAAAGAAGAATACAAGCCTATATGGCTACCAATATTAATTCCAAAAGAAATATTTCAAAAAGAAGAAGAACATATTATTGGATTTGGAGGCGAAGTATTTTACGTTAAACCTGGAAATCCCTTAGAAGAAGAAAAAGAGATTTACTATATACTTCGACCAACTTCTGAAACAGAATTATACTACATGTTTTCTTTATGGATCAACTCATATAAAGATCTGCCTTTTTTAACCTACATGAGCAATTCGGTCTATAGATATGAAACAAAAGCAACAAAACCCTTAATAAGAGGAAGAGAGATTCTATGGATAGAATCACATACAGCTCACAAAGATATTGATGATGCTAATAAAAATATTAAAAAATCCATGGAAATATATTCTAATCTATTTTGGGATATCTTGTCAATTCCCCATATATGGATTGTTAGACCAGATTGGGACAAATTTGCTGGAGCTCAAAAAACTTTTGCTGCAGATACTTTATTACCTGATGGAAGATTTTTACAAATAGGAACTACACACATGTTAGGCCAAAATTTTTCAAAAGCATTCAATATTAAATTTCAAGATAAGCATCCTTACATCAAAATAGATGATAATACTTTTGAAGCCAAAAGCAAAAATGGGGAATATAAATTTATTATAAAGGTTCTAGATAATAATATTGAGATAAGATTTTATGAAAATGAAATTGAAAAAGCAAAAATTTTGGATAAAATAGAATTTTCTGGAGATATATCTGAAGATAATGAGAATTTAATTAGAAATATCGATGAAATTTTAAGAAAACATTTTCCAAAAGAGTTTTTAGATCTTGATAATACTAAATTTGTATGGCAAACTTGTTTTGGTTTATCTATGAGAATATTAGCGGCTATAGTAGGAATTCACGGAGATGATAGTGGATTAATTTTGCCTTTTGAAATAGCTCCCATACAAATAGTATTAATTCCCATATATTATTCTGAAACTGAAAAACAAAAAATTTTAGATTATTGTAAAAAAATAGAAAACATTTTATCTGAAAAATATAGAATAAAAATTGATGATAGAGACGATAAGACTCCTGGATGGAAATTCAATTATTGGGAAATGAAGGGAGTTCCTATTAGAATAGAAATAGGCTTAAGAGAATTTGAAAATGAAATTGTAACGATATGCGATAGAATAACTAAAAAAAGAAAATCTATTTCTCTAAACGAAATAGAAAAATATCTTTCTGAACTTATAAAAGAACTTGATTTAAAATTAAAAGAAAATAGCAAAAAATTCTTTGAAAGCAGCATTATAAAAATCAAATCTATAGAAGAACTAAAGGATATTATAGATAAAAGAAAAGCAGCTAAAGTGCCTTTTTGTTTAAGCGAAGAATGTGGTAAGTACTTAAAAAATAATTTAAATGTTGATGTTCGTGGCTATGATATTATTCCAGAAATTGCTGAAGATGAAGAGTGTATTGTTTGTAAAAATAAAGCAAAATATTGGTGTTACATTGGAAAAAGTTATTAGGTGGCCGTAAGCCGCTTTTAGTATATATTTTTCTAATCGGCAAACCTTTTACCGGCGGGTCTTCCTTCTCAAGATACCGGAAAGCTCTCCAAGGTTATCTTAGGTTACCCCAAGATATTTCCTTTTCATTTTCATTTGCTTTCCGGCTCGCTATTTCTTGAGAAGTTGCCGGGGATTTCTCCCCCCGACTTGCGTCGGCGCCCTACGGTAAGCGGACTTTCCAACGGCCACCTATATTTATAAGCTTCTACTTAAAATATAAAAATATGACCACAAAAAAGATAGAAACATTACCTGTTAGAAGTTTTGCTGGAATATTTAAATTTGGAAAAGAAAAATCTAAAATAGTAATAGATAAAAAAACATTTATTGCTCTAGCAATAATATTGGCTGCTTTAGTTCTAGCTGCACACATAATATTCAAATATATTTAATAAGAACTCATGAATTCTAAAGAAATTCTTTCAGAAGTTTTACATATTTATAATGTATCTCTAAAAAATAATAAAGGATTAGAAACAGTAAAACAACTAATAAAGACATTATGCAGCTTTTATGATTCTTTAATAACAGAATATTTGCAATATTTAAAAAATAAAGGAAAAATAAAGGAAATTCCTGAAGTACCAATGAAGAGGTTAGAAATATTTGAAGAAAACTTTACTAATGAAGAAGTAAAGCCTATATTAGAAAATTATAAAATTTTAAGATTTTGTATAAACTCAGAAATTATGATAAAAGATGAATATAGAAGATCTATGATCATTATATGCAAATCCCTCGATAAAGTTGTAGAAATAAATCAAAAGTCGCTAAAAGATTTTGTAGAAATGGCCAAAAAATTTTTACAAATAGTTGAAAAGCAAATTGGCTGAAGTTTTTTCTATAATATCGGGTAAAGGAGGAGTAGGAAAAACTTTTATTTCAATAAATTTAGCTTATGCTCTCAACAATTTTAATAAAAAAGTTCTTTTAATAGACTCTAATATAACAACTCCAAATGTAAGCATTGTTTTAAGAGTTGACAGAAGAGGAAAAACGATTCATGATTTTTTAAAATCAAAAATAGAACTAGAGGATGCTATATTTAAAACAAAATATGGGTTCGATCTAATACCGGGAAGTTTACAAATAGAAGATTTAGTAGATGTAGATTTAGATAGACTATATTTTCTATATAAAGTCAGAGAGAAATACGATTACATAATACTAGATTCTTCAGCCGGTTTAGGTAGAGAAGCTTATTCTTCCATTAAAGCTGCTGATGAAACCATATTGGTTACAACTCCTGAAAAAGCAGCTTTAATGGATGCTTTAAGAGCGATAAAAATATGTAAAACTCTGGGAACTAAAATAAAAGGAATAATATTAAATAGATATACTGAAAATGTAGATTTATATAAAATAGAAACTTTACTAGAAGAAAAATTAATAGGTACCGTCAGAGAAGATGAAAATGTTCAATATAGTATGAATATTGGTATTCCTTTAATAGAAATAGACCCAAATTCTCCAGCTTCTTTAGATATCCTAAATATATCAAAGAGAATTTTAGGAATAAAAGAAGAAATTAAAGAAGAAGGATTCTTAACAAAAATATTTAACATATTTAAATGGAGATAGATTTAGAAATAAATAGAATTTTAGATATAATAAAAGAAAAAAAGCCAAAAAAGATTTTACTACAATTTCCAGATGGCTTAAAACCTAGATCAAAAATAATATATGATCTAATAAAAGAAAACTTTCCAAATACAGAAGTTTACATATGGTTGGGGGAAACTTTTGGAGGTTGTGATGTTCCTATATGGCTAGAAAAATATGGATTTGATCTAATAATAAATATAGGCCATTCGAAAGTTACGATAGAAAGATGATAATCCAAAAATTTTATCTATTTTTAGGTATTACCTTTATTTTAATAGGAATTTTTTTGACTATTATGTCACTTGGAATACATAAAAATGGGAAATTTACATTTATTGGATTAATTGGTCCTTTTCCAATAATAATAGTTGATAATAAAATCTCTTATATAACAATACTATCGATATTTATTTTTTTATTTATAGTTTTATTGTTTATTATATTCTTTTTCTACTAAATTTTCTTCAAAAAACTTATAAACTTCTTTAAGATTTTTAAAAATTTTATATATTCCCAAATTTCTGAATTCTTGTTTATTACCCACTCCTGTCAATACCGCAATAACATTTAGTCCTGCAGATTTTGCAGATATTACTCCATAAATAGAATCTTCAATTGCCAAACATTCTCCAGCTAATAGATTTAATTTTTTAACAGCTAAAATATAAGGTTCTGGGTCTGGCTTTGTATTTTTTACATCGTCTGAAGTAATTATAATATCAAAAAAATTTTCTAAACCTAAATTTTTTAATACTTTTTCCGTAAAATCTCTATTAGAAGAAGTTACAATTCCTATTTTATAATTTTTTTCTTTTAAAAAGAATAAAAGCTCTTTTGATCCCAAATTAAATTTTATTTTATCAATATTTTTTTCTAAAATTTCATTTCGCATTTTAAAAAAATTTTCATATGTTATTCCATAATTCTTTAAGTATTTTTCATAAATTTTTTTAGCTAATTCTTCTGGAGATTCTCCATTATTTTTTATAAAATTTTCATCAGTTTTTATATTTAATTTTTCAAATAATATTCGATATGTTTCTGCATATACTGGTAAAGAATTTATTAAAGTTCCGTCTAGATCTATAAATACTCCTTTTATATTTCTTAAAAACATTATTTTTTAATTTAATAATTTTAATATTTCCTTTTCGTCTATATTTTTACCTACATACTCGAAATAAGATCCAGATAATTTATTTCTGGCGATTCTTAAAAGTTCCTTGATTAAAGGTATCATTTGTTCATTCTCAAAATATATAGATAAAATAATATCCTTCCTATATATTTGAGCTGCTCTATACATAGGTTTACCAAATGAAAGTCTCATACCCTGTGATATTCTATCCGCAGCAACTCCTCCACCACCATAAACAATTGGATGTTCTCTAACGACATGATGAGGATATTTTCTAATTATAAATAAAAAATCTTTAACATCTTTCTCTAAATATTTCAGTAAATTGATTCTAACTGCTTCTAAAGAATAATCAGATATTTGAATATTTAATTTTGATATTAAATGTCCGGCATATTTCCAACTTTTAATTACCTTTGTTTTATTTCCCATCACCATCATTCTTAATTTTGCAATTGGAGCTCCTGGTATTTTGTTAAGTGACTTTGAGTATGAAAATCTAGTATATGCTCTTTCTATTTCTCTAAATATTCTCCAAGGTCTTTTAGCCATTATATCATTGATGCCAATAAATTATTTATATTTTCGCCCCAGTAACCATACGCTCCGCCTTCCTTATAGTTTACTTTAATTCCTTTTCTAGGATATCCTCCAGATGGTGGTTTAAGCCTAAAATATGGTTTAATTCCTGGAATATCTTCTAATTCCATCTTAAAATCAAAGAAATTATTAACAAAATCATCTAAAGAAATACCCAATGTTTTCTTCAAATATTCCTCAGAAAATCTTTTATTTCCAACTAATCTTCCTCTTTTTAGCAATAAATTCTTGAAAATTTCTTTTTTAATCTCTCCCCAAGCTATCCAAGGTTCTACTTTCTTTATCATACCCACAATTTCTGGAGTATTTTTAGTAATAACTGCTAAGTTATTTCTCCTTAACCTTAATAAATAAAGAGTGTCTTTGACTTCTCTATCCGATTTTGCAATACCTCTAATTCTAATAACTACAATTCTTTTTAAATCGTTCATATTAAACCAAATTTCAATCCTGAAAGCCTAGCATATTCTTCCTTTATCCTATATTCTGCTGTTTGCTTCAATGCTTTAAAAGCTGCAGATATAAAGTTTATTCTCTTTCTCGTTTGACCAAAAGATTTCATCCAAATATCTTTTATTCCTGCCAATTTTAATAATTTTTTTATCTCATCTGGAGCAACTAATCCAGTTCCAACTGGAGCTGGAAGGAAAACAACTTTTACTGATCCTTGCTTACCCTCAACCTTAAAAGGAATGGAATGTGGCTGTCCACAACCACATTCCCATGCACCACATCCTCTTCCTACTGGAAATATATTTAATTTTGCTCTTCTAACAGCTTTTTGCATCGCTAAAGGAATATCATAAGATTTTCCCAAACCAACACCAACATATCCGTTTTCATTTCCAACAACTGCTAACGCAACCCATGAAGGTTTATCACCTTCAGCTGTTTTTCTTCTAACCATCTTAACTATTTTGGGTCTTCTATATTTACCAACAGATAATCCCAATTTTATAAATTCAATTTTTAGATCTGGGATTAAGTAATCTACAATTTCGTATTCAAGAATTTTGTATCCATTTACAAATATTTGCTCTATAGATACAATTTTTCCTTCTTTAACTAATTTACCTAGTTTAGTTTTTGGAATCCAATCTTTTAATCTTTCTTTAATTGTGAGTTGCTCTGTCTCTAAAATCTGTAATCCCTCCTTTTCTTTTTCTTCTATTTTATTTTCATTATTAATTTGTTCCTCTACCATTTTCTATCCGATTTATATGCCCAATTATAGGCCCTCATTTTTGAAGTTTTTCCAAACCCACAATGCGAACAATAACCTTTATCTGGATTATAAGTTCGTCTACCACATCTTCTACATATACCATGATTCCTTTTTGCTCTACCACCAAGTACGGTCATGAAATAAGTAATATTAAAAATACTTTTTAAAATAAATCGTATGGATATAAGCATTATAGTTCCCGTATATAATGAAAGAGAAAATATAGAAAAGCTTGTAAAAAGAATTTCTAATGCTTTAAAGAATTATAAATTTGAAATAATCTTTATAGACGATAATTCTACAGATGGAACAACAGAAAAAATAAAAAAACTATGTGATGTAAACAAAAATATTGTTTTAATATTAAGAAAAAAGAAAATGGGTATAAATTCTGCTTTTATTATTGGTTATAAAAGATCTAAAGGAAAGTATATTGTTTTGATTGATGCAGATCTTCAACATCCACCAGAAAAAATACCGGAAATGATTAAATATCTTGAAAAAGGATATGATATAGTTATTGCATCTAGATTTTTGAAAAAAAGCAAAATAAGAGGATTAAAAACATTAAGAAAGATTTTTTCTATTTTAGCTTGCAAGCTTATTAGATTGACTATCAAAAAAATTAAAATAAAGGATCCTTTATCCGGATTTTTTGCCTTGAAAAGAGAGGTATTAGATGGAATAATACAAAAAGTTAAATTCAAGCGAGGATTTAAAATATTAATAGAAATATTGGCAAATTCCGAAAATATTAAATTTAAAGAGATTCCATTTACTTTTGAAAAAAGAGAATATGGAAAAAGTAAAATAAACAAAATAGTTTTAATAGAACTAATAAAACAAATAATACATTATTCTGAAATAAAAACGATACTTAAGTTTTACTTAGTTTCTATATCGGGAATAATTGTAAATTTGTTATCTATTTATATTTTAAGCATAATAGGATTTCAACATTTTATATCTAGCGCAATAGCAATAGAATTATCCATAATAAACAATTTTCTATTAAATAATTATTGGACATTTAGAAATAGAAATAATAAATCATTTCATAAAAAATTTATAGAATATCATATTGTTACTATGATTTCTGTAATTCTTCAATATACCATATCTAATCTTCTTTATTATTTGCTTTTAAAAAACAGTATAATATCCCAATTAATTGCAATACTTTTTTCATCGATTATAAATCTTTTTGGAAGTTTCAAAATTGTTTGGACTAAATAAGGGCCCGGGCCGGGATTTGAACCCGGGACCTTCGGGTCCACAGCCCGACGCCCTGCCGCTGGGCTACCCGGGCCATTATGAATTTATTATTTCAATTATTTTATTAATTTCATTTATATCTATATCATATTTTTTCTTTTCAAGTCTATCTTGCAAAATTAATTTTTTCTCCTCTATTTCTTTTCTTCCAACAATAATAATGTATCTAATATTTTTTGATACAACATATTCAATTTGATTTTTAAATTTTTTTCTAGAAACATCTAAATAAACTCTTAATCCGAGATCTCTCAATTTTCTAGCTAATTTTAATGCTTCCACATATAAATTCTGATCTAAATATATTATAGCTAAATCTAAAATAGTTTTATTATTTAAATCAAAAATTTTATTTTCTATTCCTAAATCCAATAATCTGTTTATTCCTATAGATCCGCCAACAGCAGGAACCTTAGATTTTGAGAATAATTCTATCAAATTATCATATCTTCCACCCCCGGCCAAACTTATTTGAAAATTTTTCAAAACAATTTCAAATATCATTCCAGTATAGTAATCCAAACCTCTAACCAGAGCAGGATTATAAATTACTTTTTTAGAATTTGAAAGATCTATTATATTATACAAAAGATTTAATCTATCACTTATTTCTTCTCTTTTTATTTTTGATATCTCATCTATAGCTTCTTGGCCTTTTAAGCCTATGATGCTCACAATTTTTTCTATTGTTTTACTATCAAATTTTTTTGAAAGTTCTTTAATTACACCATCCAATCCGATTTTATCTAGCTTATCTATTATAGTATAAACATCTTTAAAAGAGATTCCAAAATATTTAAATATATTTTCAATTAAAATACGGTCATTTAAATATATATAAAAATCTTTGAATCCTAATTTTTCAAAGATTTTATCAAAAAGCTCTATTATTTCTGCATCTGCCTCTGGATATGGAGAGCCAATTATATCTGCATCGGCTTGCCAAAATTCTCTATATCTTCCTTTTTGAGGTTCATCATATCTAAACACTCTGTCTATTACATATCTCTTAAAAGGTAGAGAGGGGCGATATTTTGCATAAAATCTCGCTAAAGGAACTGTATTGTCGTACTTTAATGCATATTCCCTATCAGAAAAGGATAATTTAAATTTCCATATTAATTTGTTTTCCGCCTCTTCTCCGTATTTTCCTTTTAAAATATCCCAATATTCAATTATAGGAGTTAATATTGGCTCAAAACCGTATTTTTGAAACTCCTCTTCAATTACTGAAACAATTTTTTTTCTAAGGATCTCATATTCTACGTTAAAATCCTTCATACCTTTTGGAGGATCCAAGCTAATGAAATGACATAATAAGTGATTATTTCAATATTTTTATAAACATAATTGACATATCGGATTTATAATGACAGCGAGAAGATCAAAGAAATACAGGAAATATCTGGGTAAAAGATATGCTAGAAGAGGATATAATGATAGAAACAGATATGCTGGAAATCGCGGAGGTAGAGGAAAAGCTGGTTGGAGATTAAAAAAACAAAAAATGATCAAATTCTTCAAGGAATACATAGATTACATCAAAGATAAAAAAGGATTTACCAGCCCTAATTATAAAATAGAAAAGAATTTTGTAAATATAGAAGATATAGAAGAATACTTTGAATATTTAATAAATGAGGGTATAGCAATGCAAGAAAATGAATTTTATGTAATAAATCTTAACGATCTTGGTATTGATAAATTGCTTGGAAAAGGAATGGTTAGTAGAAAATATAAAATTATCGTAAAAAGTGCATCAAAAAGCGCTATAGAAAAAATAAAGGCTTTAGGAGGAGAAGTAATCATATCTAACTAAAAATGGATTTAGAACTACAAAAGAGGTTGGCATCAGAAATATTTGGAGTTGGAAAAGATAGAATATGGATTGATCCTAAAAAAGCTGAGGAAGTATCAAAAGCTTTAACTAGAGAAGACGTAAAATCTTTAATAGATCAAAAAATAATTAGAATAAAGCCTATAAAAGGACAATCTAGATATTGGAGTAATCTAATACATGAAAAGAAGAAGAAAGGTCGAAGAAGAGGATATGGTTCAAGAAAAGGAAGTAAAAAAATTAGAACTAAAGAAAAAAACAGCAGAATTCTACAAATTAGAGCTATGAGAAAATTTATTAGAATACTAAAAGAAAAAAAGATTTTAGACAAAAGAATATATAGAAAGTTGTATAATTTAGTTAAAGGAGGCTCTTTAAAAAACAAGAGGCATATATTGATCTGGTTAAAAGAAAGAAAAATATTATAGAATTTTTTAGTTTTTAATAAAAAATTTTTAGTTTTATTTTTGCTTACACAATATAAAAAATTCTTTTTTTATGATAAGATTTATATTCTTTTCATAAAATATCTATATATGGCTGAAAAATCGTCTCCAATAAAAGAAGCCCTAATGAAAAAGTTTACTGGAGGAATAATAGAGTCTGATTTACAAAAAGTTATTGAGACAGTGGCAAAAGAAACTGGAAAACAGCCAAGAGTAATTAAGGCTTTATTTAGCAGATATCTAAAATCTGGAGTAATTAAAAAGGAAGGAAACAAATATATTTGGGCCTAGAATACTTTTTTAATTGTTTTTTAAGAACGATATATTTTAATTAAACAAAGTCATATTAAAAATTTTTATAGCCCCCGTCGTCTAGTCAGGTCTAGGATACGGGGTTCTCATCCCCGAGACCCGGGTTCAAATCCCGGCGGGGGCATGCTAATTTCTACGAATTATACACATAAGCAAAATTAAAAAAATATGGACTTATATAACAAGAGAAAAACAATAAATGATCAACTGGAAGATTTTTAAAAGAATAGACTTAAAAACCCATGAGAATGTCGTAAAATTTATAAAAAAATTAGAAGCCAATAATTATTTTAAAGAAAAAATAGAAAATATATTTACATACTAAAACTTTAAAAAACTTTTAGGAAAAGATCTTTCTAAAGTAACAAAGTATAATTGCTTTTGTATAACTTTTTATTTTTTTATCTTAATTTTGAGTATATGGAAAAAAATAATGACTCTGAAATTAGATTCTATGAAATGTTGAGAGATGCTTTCATTGGTGCGAAAATAAAGGAAATGGGGGGAGAATCTGGTTATATAAATCTAATGAAAATAAAATCAAAATATTTTTTTGATGTAATATTTCCTAAATTAAAAGAAGAGATTGAAGAGAAAACTAAGGAATTTCCCGAATTCAAAAATGAGATTTATAATAAACTTTATAGTTTTTTCAAAAGATATTTTAGTGAAAGTGGTTCTATATATTTTGTTAGTACTCCATTTTCAGAAAGAATTTATGAAAGAGTTTATACAGACAGTGAAGATGTAATTTTATTCTGGAAAACTCATATGCTATATTATGTTAAAACTGACAGAGTTTTTAAAGACATGGAAATAAAATTAGAAGAATTAGATGGTATTAAATTCTTTTTTGATACATCAAAACTAGAACATAAAAAAGCATGGGAAAAAAGAGATATCGTTTTTGAGCTTAAGGATGTAAAAAAAGATGTAAAAGACAATAACATTATTATCTCATTTTATGTTTTTTATTCCGAAAGGGGAATAAAAACAAATATAGAAAACATAATAAAAGAGCTAAAGACTAAAGGAATTAAAATAAATGAAGAAATTCTGGAAAAAGCATTTAAAATTTTTGAAAAACAAAGCGAAGTTGATTATTTTATAAATAAGAATGCTAGACAATTCTTAAAAGAACAATTTGATTTATGGCTTTATCAATATATTTATTCAGATGAAACGGATTTTTCTGAAAGAAGAATAAAGCAATTAAAAATATTGAAAGAAATTGCTTATAAAATAATTGATTTTATTTCTCAATTTGAAGAAGAACTAGTAAAAATCTGGAATAAACCAAAATTTATTCTTAATTCTAACTATGTTATAACTTTAGATAGAATAGCAAAGAAAGGAGAAAAGGGAATTAAACTAATAGAGAAAATAATTAATCATTCCGGCTTTGAAGAGCAAGTTAAGGAATGGAAAGAACTGGGAATAATAGAAAATTTTGATAAAAATAAGCTTTTTATAAGAACTCTTAATGGAAAAGATTTAAACAAAGAATATCAGTTTTTACCAATAGACACGAAATATTTTGATGAAGAAATTAAATATGAACTACTTTCTTTGTTTGACAACTTGGATCAAGAATTAGATGGCTGGCTTATAAAAAGTGAAAATTATCAAGCATTAATTACTATTTTACCAAAATTCAAAGAAAAAGTACAAACAATATATATAGATCCTCCATTTAATAAAGAACAGGATGCTGATTATTTCTATTCTGTGAAATTTAAAGATGCAACATGGGCAACAATGCTTGAGAATAGATTAAGACTTGCCAGAGAATTCTTAAAAGATACAGGAAGTATTTTTGTTAGATGTGATTATAATGGAAATTGGATTGTTAGAGCTATAATGAATGAGATTTTTGGAAAAGAGAACTTTAGGAATGAGATAGTAGTTAAAAGAGGATCCCCTAAAGCAGGACTATTTGAACAGTTTGAGAAGCTGAAATCAATCGGAGTAACGTATGATAATCTTTATTTATTTTCGAAAAACCCTGAAGCAAGATGGGGAGGCTTTACTAAAGTTTTGGGAGAAAAAAGAAGAGGTTATTGGACGAGCTTTAAAAAAATATATGATAGACCTACTATGCGATATGAAATAGAAGGTATTACATTGGAAAAGGGGCAATGGATGTGGAATAAAGAGAGAGCTTATAAAGCAGTTGAAAATTATAAAAAGTATTTAGAAATTAGTAAAAAAACAGGAGAAACACTGGAAGAATACTGGGAAAGAACGGGTAGAGTCTTAGAGTTTGTAAGAAGACATAATGATACAATTCAATATTGGGTGCCCCCTAAAGAAAACATTTTACTTGATAATAATTGGCTTGATATTCCAGGTTATTCTTCTGGATGGGGGTTCAAAACCGAAAACTCCGAGATCCTTCTTAAACGTATCATAGAATCTACATCTAACGAAGGTGATTCAATCATGGAT
>JAVYNJ010000007.1:0-24546 GCA_038735675.1 Nanopusillaceae archaeon
TATCGAATATCTAGATACAACTTTAGTTGGAATTTCCATAGATAGAACACTTTCATCTTGCGGGGTAATATCAATTTTCATGTCTTTTAATTCTCCTTCTGCAATGAAACTTATTGTATTATGATCTGGATTTGTAACTATTTTTATTTCATCGGCTATAATTTTTGCAGATGAAATTATTTCGGAAAATGCCTTTGCATCCATTTCTAATTTTATTCTCAAATCTAGAGAAGGTATTTCCAAAATATTTCCCTCAGTCTCTATTAAAGGTAAAGTAAAAGTTCTTTTTGATTTTCCTTTCATAGATATCAATAATTTATTTCTTTTCTTATCTATATTCCATTCTATCTGCTCTTTCATTTTTGCTTTACCAATAATTTTCTTTAAATCTTCCAAATTTACAGAAAAAATTTCTTCTTCGTCATCTAATTTATAATCTAAAAACATGTTTGGATACATTTCAACAATAATTATTGCTACATTTGCCGGATCGAGAGAAGTAAGAAATATTCCATCATTCTTTGCTTTAAAAGTTCCCTCTGATAAAAATGCCGTTGTTGCCGCTAGTATATTTTTTAACTCCTTAGCCTGAGGAAATACTACTTCCATAAAAAGATTTTGTAAAAATTATTTAAAATCTTTCATATTTTCAAAAAACTTCTTATATATTAGTCTAGCAGAATATTTATCTAAATACTCGTTAAAATTACCACATTTAGAAGAAAGAATACATTTTGGACATCCATCTAAACATTTACAACTTATTAAAGATTCTCTAGACTTTTTCAAAAGTTTTTCTATATTTTCAAAGATTATTTCGGCTAAACCTACTCCATTTTCAAATCCTTCATATATAAAAATTGTTGGTTTTTGAGTTTGAAAATGAATTTGATATGAAAAACCACCCAATTCTTTTGAGTCAATATAAGTAACTATTGGGGATATTTTTATTATATTATGTTCTATAGCATGTAATCCAGATCTAAAAGCTGCCTGAAAATCAATAAGCTTTTTAATATAAAAAACTAATTTTTTATCTTTAATTTTAAGATCCTTCAAAAAGTTTTCTACAATTTCTTTAATTTTTCTACTAGCTAAACCTCTATATTTATCATAAAAATAATCTTTAACTACGGTAGTCGAAAAATTATATAATTCTTCGAAAGAAACATCATATTTCTTCTCAGATATTAATTTTGAAATTTTCTTTTTTAAATTCTCAAGATATTCTCTCTCTATTTTTTCATATTCTTTAGGTATTTCAATCCAAATAGCTTTAGTTGTAAACTTTCTTTTAATTGTATCTTCATAATATATTATATTCTGTATATAATCTTCTCCATATTTTATTTTTTCTAAATATCCTAAATATTCTCTATTTACTTCTATAAGCCCTAAATTTATTTTCCAATCCCCAATATTCTTTTCATTATATTTTTCAATGATCCTAACTTCTTCATTATAAACTGGTTCGGTTTCTATACCAGATTCTTCTCTTTGTACAATAACAAAATTTATATTTCCCACACTATTTAACGAAATTGATCTATAAGATTTTCCTAAAGAATAGTAAACCATTCCCGGTAATAAATATTCATAAAAAGCTGCTTCATCAATTTCTTCTATGATTTTACCTTTAGATTTTAACATATTCACGATCTTAAATGCTGACTCTTCTTTTTTAAGATTCTTAATTATTTCATAGTCAGACATATCGATTAAATAATATACTTTATCAGATATATTTCTCAGCCCAGAATAAATTACTTTTTTTATTGGAATTAAATATTCTTTTCCAAATAAACTATCTTTAATCACTCTAACATATCCTTTTTCTATTAATTTATCTAACAGCTTTTTATCTTTTTCCTCCAATAAATCTAAAGGAAATCTACCAAATTCCTGAATCATGTAAAGCAAATGCTTCTCTCTTATTTTTTCATTGTTTAAATTAATAGGAAGTTCTTCAATATCATTTCTCTTTATTTTTTCAAATAATTCATCAAAATTAGAAGAATAATACAAATCTAACGCATCCTTCTTAAAAATTATTATATTTAAGCCATCAGAAGTTCTACCAGATCTTCCAAATCTCTGTATTAAAGAAAATATTCCATCTCTAGGTATTCCATAATTAGCAACTGCAGTAACATCTCCTATATCTATACCTAATTCTAAAGCAGAAGTAGTTATCAAAATTTTATACTCATTATTTTTAAATTTCTTTTCTATTTCCTTTCTAATATCCTTTAAATAACTTGCTTTATATGTAAAAACTAAATTACTTTTTTCAAGATCTTCTATTAACATTTTATATTTCTCTACTCCTTTTTTTGATTCTAAAAAAACTAAAGATTTTATATCTTTATCTAAAAGTACTCTTATCAATCTCTTTAAAATAACTTTAGGGCCAACATTTTTGGTATCTATTCCAATTATCCATTTGTCATATCTTTTACTATAATCTTCATCTACAACATAAAAATCTAAATTAAATAATTTTTTTGCAAAATTTGAGGGATTTTTCAAAGTTGCAGATAAAGCTAAAAATTTAAAAAAATTGTTTTTATACAAATAGCTTAACAAATTTATTAATCTTCTAAAAACATATGCAGAATTTGTACCAAAAACTCCTCGATACGAATGTAACTCATCTACAACTATTAAATCCAAATTTCTAAAGAAATAATACATTTTTCCATGATTTTTTAATAAAAATAAATGCAAGTTATCTATAGTAGTCAATATTACATTTGGTTTATCTTTAATTATTTTTTCCTTTTCTCTATAAGACAAGTCACCTAGAAGAATTCCAAATTTTAAATTTATCTTTTTTTTAGATATTGAATTAAACTGATTTATTAGAGCTTGAAATTTTTCAAATTGATCGTATAACAAAGCTCTTAGAGGATAAATTAATAAATACGTTTTGTTTTGATTTTTTAAATAATTATCTATTATATATAATCTAAAGATATGAGATTTTCCAGAAGCTGTTGGAGTTGTTACAACCACATTTTTTCCATTATACAATAATTCTAAACTTTCTTTTTGATGTTTATATAATTTTATATCAATTTTATTTAAAAACTCCATTATTTCATCATTAAAGAATTTAAAATCTTCAAAAATAGGATCTTTTCTTTCTATTTTTTTTATTCCTACAATTAAATCGTTGAATTCCTGCTTTAAATTTTCAATAATTTTGTCCACAATAATATAATTTTGTTAAAATAATTAAAAGTATCAGTCAGGAGTGCTTAATCATTTTTCATTTCCCGGCAAAACCCTTCATCATCCACGCCGCCGGGGGGATTTGAACCCCCGACCCTCCGGTTAACAGCCGGATGCTCTACCGCTGAGCTACGGCGGCAATATAATATAATAATAAATTTCTTTTAAAAAATATTCTTATGAATGATGAAATTATAAAGCTTACAGACAGAGAAATTGAAAAATTGAGGATAGTTTTTGAAAAAATAAAATTCTTTGATCTTGAACTAAAAAGATTTGTCGAGGCATACTGGAAAGATTGTATTTACTTTTATGATAAAAAGGACTACATAAAAGCTTTTGAATTAGTAAATTACATATGGGGCATTTTAGATTGCATGGCAAATAAGCAAATAATATATGTTCCAGAAGAAATTAAAGGATGGTTTAAGATTTAGGAATTTTCTTTATTAAGAAAAATATAAAATCTTTTTCTTCTTCTGAAAACCAGATAATATCAAAATATTTTTTTATAAGAGGTTTCCAAAAAGCCAATCCCTTTCTTTTTAGTACTGTTAATATCAAAATTCCATCATCTTTAAGAATTTTTTCCAATATCTTTAAATCTTCTTCAGGATTTTGGGAATCTTGCAAAACCGTAACAGAAATTATAATATTGAAAAATTTTTCATATTTATTAAAATCATCTTTTTTTATTACAATAACATTCTTTATTTTTTCTTTAGCTTTTTGAATCATTTTTTCGGATATGTCATAAATATATACTTCTTTAGCTATTTTAGATAAGAATACAGTAGATATTCCTGTTCCACATCCATAATCTAAACCTTTTTCGAATGTTTTAGATAAGAACAATTTATTATATATTTTTTCTATTTCCAAAATTTTATTTTTTTGTTCTTCACCATATAAAGAATCGTATATATCAACGAGGTTATCATAAAATTCTGAAACCCGATTCTCATATTCCTCCATTATTTTATATAATGAATTATATTAAAAGATATAAATTATTACATTAGAATAATTTCTTATGATAGAAATTTTAGGAATAGGTATAAAAATGGACGTTGAGAACATTGAAGTAAATATAGAAAAGAATAACAATATTTTAAACATCAAAGATAAAAAATTTGTTTCTTCTCAAGCTTATGATAGTTACAAAAAAAATTGGAACTGTAAATTACTTTTTGGAGATAAAATAAAGTTTATTGATGGACATAATATTTATATTTATGATTTTGATCATTTAAATCAAAAAGATAAAATATTTTCTAAAGCTGAAATAATATATATTGGTTTAAATCTCAAAGAAGAAAAGGAAATAGATTTAATTCAAGATAAATATTATCTATTGTCTCCATCCAGTAAAATAAAAATAGGAAGAGGAAAGATTGGAAGCGATTTAAAAGAGTCTATAATAGATGTAGAAAACGTAATAAGAAACATATTAAGATCTGTGGATGGTTTATTAATAAGAAAAATACCAAAAATATAAAAAATTAAGCTAATTTTTCATAAATTCTTATCAATTCATTAAGTTTACTAATTCTTTCTCCACCAACAATACCAAACTTTACATAAGGAACCTCAAAAGCTGCTGCTAAATGTGCTATTATATTACTCTCTGTTTCTCCAGATCTATGAGAAAATATAGGAAGTATATTATTTTTTTTACAATATTCAACTGCCTCCATTGTTTTCAAAATTGATCCTGCCTGATCAGGTTTAATTATTACGGATTTCACAGAATTATGATCTAACGCTTTTTTTATTCTTTCGATATTAGTAACAGTTAAATCATCTCCCGTAATTAAAATATTTGTTTTTTTATTTATTTCTGCAAAACCTTCAAAATCATCTTCATGTAAAGGATCCTCAACATAAAATAATTTATAAATTTCTATAAAATTCAATACACTTTCTATAAATTCTTCTCTTTTGTATTCTTTCTTTTCAAAAATATACTTATCCTTGCTATATAGATGTGTTGCAGCAATATCTATTCCTAAATTTAGCTTTACAGAATATTCATTTTCAAAACTCTCAATTAATTTTGACAACAAATCAAAAATTGATGTTGTCTTCAAAGATGTAGTCCAAGCCCCCTCATCATTTTTTCCATAAGTAAAACTACTATCTAAAATTTCTAATCTTTCTCCTAGAATTTTATGATAATAGGATGATAAAAATACTGCTAACTTTATATTATCAACTTGAGGAGAAATTAAGAATTCTTGTATTGAAGTACTTCTCCATTTTGCATGAGCTCCACCGCCAATAACATTAGCCAATATCTTCAAATTTTTAATATTTGGCTTTTTATTGAAAAATGCATATATTGGCTCATTATAGTAAAAGGACCAAGCTCTTAGAATTGCATATTCTATTGCTAGTAAAAGATTGCTTCCATATTTTTTAATTCCCCCAATAAGCTCAAAATCGTTTTCAAAGTTTTTTAGATCACTTAAAGTTTGTATATCATATGTTTTTAAAAAATCAACTAGCTCTAAATTAAACAATTCTACTGCTTTTTCTACATCTATTTTGTTTGCTTCATAAGATCCTTTGCTAGCCCCAGAAGGAACAGATTCTGAAAATCCATTTATTTCAACTTCAATTGTCGGATCTCCCCTAGAATTTAAAACAATTCTTGCCTTAGCATCAAAAATTCTCATAAAATTATTTGATATCTTTTGAAAAATTTAAATTATCAAATAACTGGGCCCGGGGGGAATTGAACCCCCGACCTCCCGGTTATCAGCCGGGCGCTCCGCCACTGAGCCACGGGCCCATATTATTTGATTTTATACTAATAAACTTTTAATTAGTTTAGAAAATATGGATCTTATTCCTAATATTTTAGAAACTATTTATGAAGAAGTAACTTTACCTATTATTAATTTTATAGCAAATATACCAGTACTTATATCAAAGCTAATACTGTTTATACTTATAGTAGCTTTAGGTTACGTAGTTAGCAGATTTTTAGATTTTATAGCTAGAATTATTTTATCTTATATAAGAATTGATGATGTTTTCAAAGAAAAAAATTTAGAAAATGCTTTTTTTAAGATAAAACCATCGATATATATTAGAAATTTATTAAAGTATTATATATACTTCTATTTTATATTAGAGGGATTGAAAAAAGCTAATTTAATTAATATAACATTGCTTCCATATTTAAACACATTTTATATAATACTTTTAGTAGTTTCTATTGGATTTTTAATTTCAGCCATTCTAGAAAAATATTTAAGAGTTTTTACTGATAAAAAAATAGCTTTAGAACTTTTTAGAGGATTAATAATCTATATATTCTTTATATGGGCACTAGAAATAACAAATTTGCCTTCATCTATATTCTATGAGATCTTAGATATATTTTTAATAACAATTTCAATATCATTAGGGCTTTTTATAGGAATAATATTGGCTTTAGAATATAGAGAAGAAATCAAAAAAATAATAAGATGATATGTGAGATTTGTGGAACAAGAAAAGCTTCTAAAAAGGTTTCTTTAGAAGGAACAATAATAAATGTTTGTGAAAATTGCTTCAAGGGTTTAAAGATAAAAAGTGAGATTATAAAACATGATAAATCTGTTTATAATTCAAAAAAGATAGAAATCGATTTTTCAATAGAGGAAGAATTTGTAGATGATGATTTTTATAAAAAACTTAAAAAATATAGGGAAGAAAAAAATTTAAAGCAAAAAGATATGGCAAAACTGTTAGGAATTAAAGAAGGATTTTATAAAAGCTTAGAAGAAGGAAAAATAAAGCCTTCAATAGAACTGGCTAAAAAAATAGAAAAAATTATTGGTGAAAAAATAATAAAAAAAGAAAAAATTGAAAAAGAAGACAAAAAAGATAAATTTAATATTAGAGTTGCAGATATAATTGAATTTAAAGAATGATAAAAAATGAAATACGAATAGTTGGTTTAGATGATGGTTTTTTTAATAAAAATAAAGACAAAAAAAGTTTATTAGTTGGAGTTATCATGAGAGGGCATAGACAAATAGATGGTGTTCTGTCTACTTATATAGAAATAGATGGAGATGACTCTACAGATAATATAATAGATATGATATCTAAAACAACTCATAGATATCAAATAAGATTAATAATGTCAAATGGAATTTCCTTTGCTGGATTTAATATAATAGATATGAAAAAAATAAATAAAAAATTAGGTATTCCTGTCATTGCTGTAGTTAGAAAGAAGCCAAATATGGAAAAATTCTTATCTGCTGTAAAAAGAGTAAAAAATTATGACAAAAAGATAGAAATAATTAAAAATTTGCCGGAACCAAAACCAGTAAACACAAAATATGGAATTACATATTTTCAAAATGTTGGAATATCTGATGAAGAAGCAAAAGAAATAATATTAAAAACTTCCGTAAATTCAAGGATTCCTGAGCCAGTAAGAGTAGCTCACTTAATCGCTATGGGAGTAACTTTAGGATACTCTAGAGGAAAACCATAAAAATATTTTTAATATAATTAGAAAATGATGTTTCTAGACAGATTAAAAGAACTAATCAAAGATATTAGAGTAATAGTATATCTGGTTTCAGTTGTTGTTGCAATGATATATTTAATATATTCGGCCTCTCAAATGAAAATAGTTGTTGAAGATAGTCCCATAATACCAAAAGGTACTATAATTTATTCTATAAATGATTGTAAAATAAATAATATACAAGATTTTTATTCTTGTATTCCAGAAAAAGGAAATATAATAGTTAGTACAGATAAAGGAAATTATTTGATAGAAGAAAAAGAATTATATGAATTTAAAGAAAAGACTATAGTAACAACCACCGGAAACATAAAATTTGGAATTGATATTGGTGGGGGATATATGATAGTATTAAAATCTTTAGAAGATATATCTAAAGATCAATTATATTTAGCACAGAAAGTATTGGAAAAGAGATTAAATACTTTAGGATTAAAATCTTTGAATATTTACACGGCTGGAGATAAATATATTGTCATTCAAGTTCCAACAACAGAAAAAAGATTAATAGATGTAATAAAACAGCAAGGATATTTTGAAGCAAAAATAATGAATCTTACCGTATTTACTGGTTTAGATATCATTAATGTTCTTACAAATCCCGGATATGCTGGATTAGAAGGTTGTGAAAAAGACGTAACTGGATGGCACTGCTCTTACTATTTTACGCTCATATTAAGTAAAGATGCTGCTAGAAGATTTGCAAATATAACAAAAGATATTCCTCTATCTTTAGAATTTGGAGGAAGATATCTAAAAGAAAAAATATATTTCTATTTAGACGGTGAATTAGTTTCAGATTTGCTTATAGATGCTAATTTAAGAGGAGTAGAAGCAACTCAAGTTTTAATAAAAGTTTCTGGAAGCGGAAACACTCAAAAAGAGGCATCTGGAGATGCTTTAAATAGAGCAAGCAACTTACAGATAGTTTTAGGAAGCGGTTCTTTACCATCAAAATTTGAAATAGAACAAATATCATATATCTCTCCTCAAATTGCTGGATCCTATATTAGAAAAATTTTATTTGCAGCATTTTTAGCTTTAATAATTCTAGCAACTATAGTATTTATAATATTTAGAAATGTAAAAGCATCACTTTTGATTTATTTACCTATGATTTCTGAAGTTATGTTAGCTGTTGCCATAGCAATAGCTGTAGGACAAACTTTAGACGTTGCAGCAATTTTAGGTGTATTCTTAGGAATTGCAACGGGTATGGATGATAACCTAATAATTGTAAATGATGTACTCAGAGGAAAAAGAGAATATAAAGTAGAAAAATCCATTAAAAAAGTTTTATTTATTGTATTTACAGCTATATTTACAGAAATTATAGCGTTTGTTCCAATGTTACATCCTAGCATGGCTTTTGGTTTATTTAGAGGATTTGCATTTATGACAATAGTTACAGCTTTAGTAGGATATTTCATAACAAGACCAGCTTATGTAAAATTAACAAACTTCTTCTTATAATTTTTTATAGTAATTCATCATAAGAATAGCATCTCCTTCTATATTAGGACTTTCTGATATTACTATTCCCTTAACGTTGAATTCTTTTAATAATAACAAAATTTCCTTCCAAGGTATATCAGATTCCTCTAAATTTAGATGAGTCCCAGCTTTATCCATCTTAATTCCAGACATATGTATATGAAGATTTTCTAGTGCTTCTTTTCCTAAATCTTTTTCAATTTTTTCTAAAATTTCTCTGAAAAAATTGATTTGATTATTTTTATATCTATATCTTAAATGAGCAAAATCTACTGCCGGTAAAACATTATCTAATTCTTGAGATAATCTCAAAATCTCTTCTAAATTTCCAAACTTTTTTTCTCCTTCCATAGTTTCTGGTCTTACCCAAATCTCAATTCCAAGATCTTTTAAAACTTTTACTACTGCTTCTATTCCTTCTTTAACTCTAAGATATGCTTCCTCTTTAGTAGATTTCATATACCATCCTGGATGAAAAACTATAGAATATCCACCTGCTAACCATGTTTTTTTAGCAGTATCAACTATCATTTGAACAGATTTCTCTCTTTTTGATTTTTCTATAGCGTTCAAATTAATAAAATATGGTGCATGTGCTGTAAGAACAATCTCTTTTTCTTTTGTATATTCTTTTATCTTTTTAGCTTCATCATCTTTTAACTTTATTCCATAAACAAATTCCATTTCAAATCCTTCTAGATTTAAAATCTCATAAGAAAATTTAATGCCTCCTAAAGTATCTTTCCTTGTAGACGATAGAGGTATTCCTGCAGGACCAAAAACTAATTTACTAACTTTTTTCATTTTTTACATTTTAAAAGATTCCTTTAAAAACTTGAAATTTTCCGGATTTTTTAAAAATTCCAAATATATATTTTCATCAAACAATTTTTTTCCATTTAGCTTTACAACAAAAAAATCTTCTAAATAATTTTTATTAAAAACAATTCCATCCAAAGTTACGTATATAATTGCTCCTTTCTTTTCTTTATAAATACTATAATCTGATTCAAAATCCCAATAAACCAAATTGCTTAGAATTAAAGGATCGTTACCTATATTTATAGTTACATGTCCATAACCTGGTAATATCACAACTTGATCTCCTTTTTTAGCTTCAACAATTATTAGACTTCTAAAATCTCTACTTTGAAGAATAAAAAGTGCCTTTCCATTTAAAACTTCATATATTTCGGGATAATTATTAGGATGGTAATGCCCATAAGTTTTATTATATTCTCTACCTATAATTTTATTTTTAATTAAAGTTATATCATGTCTAATTCTATGTTTTTCAAAAACTTCTTTATCTTTCTTAAGAAATACTCCTCTGTACATATAATAAAGGTCTTCATTTTCTCCTTCATAATTCAATAAAACATCTTTCATATCTTCTTTTCTTCTAATTTTGGGTTTTACAATGTCTCCTTCTACTAAAAGATTATAATTATCGTCTATTTTTATATCTAAATAATCTAAATTTATCATTAAGAATTAATATTTTTTGTTACTTATAATTTTCTCATTAATACCAAAAATTCTGTATGAACTAATTGCTTATTTTTTGGTCTCAATACATCTTTTTTTTCGTATTTCCAAGCTCTAAGAATATTTTCATAGATTCCTACTAAATTAAACTTTTCATTTTTATCTAAAAGCTTTAATATACTAGTTACATTTGGCAAAAAAGATGCAAAATATCCTCCAAATTTTAAGGATTCATAAATATTATCTAAAATTAAGAATGGATCTGGTATATCGGAAACTACTAAATCTGCTTCTTTTTCTTCTATACCTTCTTTAGCATCTTTCAATTTAAGCTCAACGTAATTAATCAGTTTTAATTTTATTAAATTCTCTTTTGCAATATTATAAAAATCTCTTCTACATTCATAAGTATAAACTCTTCCATTTGGCTTAACAATATTCGCTAATAATGCTGTAAGCAATCCAGAACCCGTACCCAATTCAATAATTTTCCATCCACTGGATAATCCCGTCAAAGAAACTAAAAGACCAAAATCTTTAAGATGAGTTGATTGCGTCTTTCTCTTTGTAAATCCTAACAAATCTATCAAATTATCTTCTATAACAATAAATTCTTCATTTAAATGTGATTTTATAATATCATAAGGTTTTGCTTTTTCCAAATCTTCCTTTTTTATTATACCTAGATGTGTATTTATATCTTTAATTTCAGTAATATATATCTTTTTTCCAGTTTTTCTATGAATCAATATCATATCTTTATGTTATAAAGCAAAATTTCTATAGCCATAGCTAATAAAATTAAACCAAAAATTCTATTTAAAACCATAAAATACTTTTTGTTTATTTTTTCTAATATTCCAACAGAAAAGAATACTACTAAAAAAGATAAAATAAAAGCTAACGTAAAAACTAAAAATAATAAAAGGAATTCATTTAACATACTTCTAAATATTATAGTAGTTGTAATAACTCCCGGACCTGTTAACAGGGGAGTTGCCATAGGTGTAACAACTATTTCTTCTAATTTTTCCTTATTATCTGAGAATTTTGTAAATGATGGGGAATCTCTAGATATTATCTCAAAAGCAATTAAAGATAAAAATATAGAACCTGCTATTGCAAAAGATTTTTCAGTTATGCCAAAAAAATATAGGAAATTTTTACCTAAAAAGAAAATTGGAATCCAAATCAAATATGCTATAATATATGCCTTCTTTATAGCTTCTTTCTTTATATTAATAGATTTTGTATAGTTTTCTAACAAAGAATTAAATAAAAATATATTTCCAAATGTTCCTAATATTAGAAATAAACTAAAAAAGGCTCTTAAGTATATCAAATCCATCTTTTATCATTATTTGTTTATATTCTTAATTATTTCCATTATCCTTTTTAATTCACTATAGCCAATAAGAAGTTCATGTTCCTTTTTTGTATTGAAAACGTTAAACAAATAAAGATTTAGAGCGTCAGTAACAAAAGAAACATTAAAATCATTTAGGGAATAACAACAACCACTAAATATCCTATTTCTATATTCAATTATTCTTTCCAAATTGTCTAAAAGATCAACTAAATTTAAATATAACTGATTAATTAAATCTCTTCTATCTAGCCTTGCTGCTTCAGAATAATCAAAAACAAAATTCAATACATCTTTTTCATCTATTTTATTAAGTATATTTCCAGATTCTAAAGCTAGAAATATTATGTCTGTAAAATCTTTTTTATTATATCTAAGTATCTTACTGAATATTGTAAATTTTTCAGCATCTTTAGGTATTATAATTGTTTCTTCCAATATTTTTCTTCCTTTAATTTTATAATAAATCGATCTTTCTGGAAATATAGCTATATAAATCTCATCTTTTTTGAATACTTTTTCTTCTGAACATGAAGATAAAACTTCTATTTTTCTATTTTCACATTCAACTTCTATTATAAATGGATTTTCTATTTCATTGTAACCTAATTCTTTCAATACATTATAAATGTACTCTATATTTTCTCTTCTACAAACATAATCTTGAATTGCTGACATTCCAGATATTTTCAAGTAGTTTATATTATAATTTTTTCTAAGTGCATTAATTCCAATAGGATAACATAAATCTTTAGTTTTTGATTCAAAAATAGATAATTCCTCAATTATTAAATCTAAATTTTTACCATAAATTTTTTTATCATGCAAATCAATGCCTTTCTTTTTTATATGTTTTATAGAACTATCTAAACATAACATTAGAGAAAAAATTTAATAAAAATTAATAAGCATTTAGAAAATTTTTTCTTAATGGTTTGTATAGCAATATGCGCTTTAGGAACTGCTTCGGCATCTTTAATTACTAAATATTTAGGTATTAGCGATTTAATATTTGGATTATGGTTAGGGGCTTTAAATCTTATATTTACAATTGCAACAATAGAATATCTAAATAAAAAAAATATAAAGTTCTTATTTAGAAAACCTTTAATATTTCTGTTATATTCTTTATCTTTTTTACTTCCTTTTTATTATTTTAATGCTGTAGATACTATAAATAAGATTTTTGGAATAGATAAAATAATTTGGGGATTTATTTTAGGAAATATTACATTAAAATTAGGATATTTCACGAATGATATATTAATTGAAAAAAATAATGGAAAAGTTTATTTTAAATTTCAAAAATCAATTATTCCTCTGCTATTTCTTGTAATCCTAAGTTTAATATTTTGGATTCTAAAAATTTAGAATAATAATCAAGATGTTTATTTAATTTGTATTCTGTACAATCTAATAAATTTTTTATTATATTGTTTTTTTCTAAATTTTCAAATTCTTTATAAATTATTTCCTTGTATTTATCTATTGATTTTTTCTCCGATAGATCTTTTATCAATTCTGAAATTTTTACATTTTTTTGTAATAAAAGAGCTGGAATCCTATATAAAAAATAATATTTTAATTCGTGATATAAATCCAAAATATCTAAACTAGTATAGGATATATTTATACATTTATCATATTTTTTTAATAATTCTTCCATTTCTGTATCTAATTTTTCTTTAATATCTTTTTTCATATTATTTTCTAATTTTTCTAAGTAATTAGGATCTTTAAGCTTGTTTATAACATACTTATTTATTTTTTCTATAGATTCTTCAATGTCTTTATTTTTATTTATAGGAAAATCTAAGCTTATTGTATTATATATATTTTCAAATAGAGTTGCCAAACTCTCGTGAATAATAAGATTTTCTTTAACTTCCTTCTTTTTTAAATCGGTATCTAAAATTACATGAACATATTCATGGATAACACTTTTCATAAGTTCATGTATTAATCTTGGATTACTCTTATGATTATTCAAAATAATATCTAAATAATTCGAATTTATATAAATTTTTCCGTCTTTATAAAATGTTGGAAAATATAAATTTCCAATAATTTTCTTTTGAAGATCTAAAGACTCTAATTCAATTGAAACTTTATTATCTTTATTAAATACCTCTTTACCAAACTCATTTAAAATATTTTCAAGTTTTTTAATAACCTTTGTTTTTAATTCAGTATTTGTTACAACCATGTAGTAATAATAGAAGATCTAAAGACTCTAATTCAATTGAAACTTTATTATCTTTATTAAATACCTCTTTACCAAACTCATTTAAAATATTTTCAAGTTTTTTAATAACTTTTGTTTTTAATTCAGTATTTGTTACAACCATGTAGTAATAATATATTTTAATATTTAAAAGTCTTTCATCTAAATTAATAAAACTATAAGTTGATATATAATTTTATGGATAAAATAAAAAAAGAAATTGAAGAAATTTTAAAAAAGACAAAAGATATTAAACTTGATCTTTCAAGAGAAGAAGATTTAATTATTGGAATAATGAATTTAATATCTTTAGAAGAACATTTATTTTTTTCTGGAGTAAAAACTGGAAACGATTTATATTATGATTTGCTAATAAAAGTTAGAAATATAAGAAAAGATCTCATGAAAAAAGTTATTAAGACTTTAGAAGAAGGATCGGAAATTTGGTGCATCTCAAAACATTTACTAGCCGCAACAATGAGATTATATGAAACTGGGGAAAAATTTTTAGATTCTAAAAGAGAAACGGAAGCAAAAGAATTATTTAATTATGCATATGAACTATTTTCAATATTCTGGGGATTAAATTTGAATATATTGAATAAAGAAGAGGTTATAAAATCAATTAATGAAAAAGAGGAAATCAGAAAAGCTTATAAAGAATCTGAAGAAATAGAAAAAGATATTAAAGAAGTAGTTGAGAAAAAAAGATTTAGCAAATTAAAAAGTATTATAAAGAAAATTGTTGATTGTTGTATTGAATAGTTAGATTATTTCTACTCTTTTTGCTTTCCTTATAATTCCTCTAAGTCTTAATTCATCTTCTAAATATTTTATTATTTTCTCTTTTCCAAGTTTAGAAAATTCAGATAACGAATTAGGTATGATACCTGCTTTTACATCTTCATAATATCTTTTCAAAGTTTCTGTAGAAGAAGTTGCAAATTTTTCTCTTAATCTTAATACTAAATCTTCCATTTACTTATTAAAATTCAAAAGAATTTAAATATTCTTCTATGATAAATCTTCTTTTTCTTTTAAACTTTTTGCCTAATGCTATTCCAACAAATAATCCACCCAAATGAGCAATATATCCAACGTTTCCTATTTGAAATATAAAACCAAATAGATTAAAAAGTATCCATATAATAAGTGCAGTACTCATAGATATAGGTACCATAAAAGGAAAAATTATTACATAATCTTGCGGTCTAAGAATTGCAAAGGCTCCTAATATACCAAAAATACATCCCGAAGCTCCTATTCCAAAAATATCTTGATTAAAATAGAAAATAAAATAGATCAAATTTCCAAAAATACCTGAAAGAAAATACAGTATTAGAAATCTTTCTTTTCCAATTATTCTTTCCAAAGGATCTCCAAAAATAAACAAGGTTAGCATATTTACAAAAAGATGGGAAAAACTTCCATGTATAAATAAGTTTGTAAATATGGTCCATGGTCTTTCAAAAAATCTTAATGGAGAAAAACCAAAAAAATATATAAAATTCTCTCCAAAAACTAAAGTTAAAATAAACATGATAACATTTAAAATTAGCAACACAAAATTTGCTTTCATTTTTAATACATTATAGAAATACTTAAAACATTAATTTGTATCTTATTAAACATGAAGAAAGAGTTTATATTGGTAACTGCGGCTTTACCATATTCAAATAATGTCCCACATATTGGACACATCGTTGGATCTCATCTCCCAGCAGATATTTTTGCAAGATATCAAAGATTTAAGGGAAATTACGTTATATTCATCGGAGGAACTGATGAACATGGAACTCCAACCGAAATAGAAGCAATAAAAAAGAATACTACACCAGAAAAGATAACTGAATTTTATTACAATATTCATAAAAAAATTTATGATTGGTTTAATATTTCTTATGACAATTTTTCTAGAACTTCTAAATCAGAAATACATTATGAGATGACTAAAAACATATTTTTGAGAATTTTATGTTCAGATTTGATATGTGAAAAAATTGACGAATTACCTTACGATCCTTTAACTGGGAGATTTTTACCAGATAGATATGTTATTGGAAAGTGTCCACATTGTGGATACGATAAAGCAAGAGGAGATCAATGTGAAAATTGTGGAAAATTATTAGATCCTAAAGATTTGATAGAGCCGAAAAATTCTATAAATGGAAATCCGGTGATTTTCAAAAAAACTAGACATATATACTTTAGATTAGATAAACTATCCGAAGATTTAAAAAATTGGATAGAAGAAAAGAAAAAAGATTTTTCAGAACTTACATATACTACTTCGAAAAGTATGCTAAATGAGGGACTTAAAGAAAGAAGTATTACTAGAGATATAAAATGGGGTGTACCAGTTCCCTATGAAGATATTTGGAGATTTATACTAGACAAAATATTTAGCAAAATTGATTTTTCTTCAAAAGATAAACTATTCTATTCTATTATTGATTCTCTAAAATCTATTGATATTCCAATTACTCCAGAAGATGAAGAAAAAATAAAAGCAGTTATAGAACAAAACTGGCCAAAAATAGATAGTATAATAAATAGTATCAATATATACGAACCGTATAAAAATAAAGTTTTTTATGTATGGTTTGATGCACCGATAGGATATATTTCTTTTACGGTAGAATTGTTAAAAGAGGAGTTTAGCTTAAAAGAATTAGAAAACGTAGATTTAAAGGATTGTAAAATAATCAATATAGAAGAAAATTTTGCAGAAATAGAAATTGGTGATATTAAATATAAGGTAAAATATAAAGAAGTTGATGGTACATTATATATTGAAGATATAGAACCTGGATACTTCTTTTCAAATATTAAAAAAATAATTAAGATACTTTTAAATTCAAAAAAACTAGAAAAAGCGATTAATAAAATAAATTGGAAAAAATTTTGGATGGAAGGAAAAATATATCACTTTTTAGGCAAAGATAATATTCCTTTTCATACTCTATTCTGGCCAGGAATAATTATTGCTTCGAATAAATGTAAAAAAGTAGATTCTATATTTGAAAAAGAAATTAAACTACCAGAAAACGTATTTGGTTATGCTTATTTAACTTATGAGGGAAGAAAAATTAGTAAAAGTCAAAATTGGGGAATTTTCTGTGATAGCCTAATTGATGCTAATATTGATAGTGACTATTGGAGATTTTATTTAGCATATTTAATTCCTGAAAATAAAGATACTTCTTTCAAATGGAATGAATTTACAGAAATAATAAATAAAGAACTAGTAAATAATATCGGAAACTTAACTCATAGAGTATTAAAATTCTTTTGGCAAAATTACAAAAAAATTAATGGAGATTTTAATAAAGAAATATTAAAAATTGCTAGAGAATATTATGATATAATTTGCTCACATTTAGAAAAAGGAGAGATATCAACAGCCTTAAAAAAGATAATTGAAATGTCTAATAGAGGTAATGTTCTATTTCAAGAGAGAAAACCCTGGGAAAATCCTGAAAAAAATAAAGAATTTATAAACAGTATGATAATTTACATAATAATAATTTACACATTTTTATCATTTTATATACCAAAATATTCTAAGATATTTTTTGAACAATTAAAAATAGAGATATTAAATAATAAAGACCTATTAGAATTATTAGAAAATCCCAAAAAACTAAGCATTGAAATGAAAAGCGAACCAAAACCCCTTTTTAATAAACTAGATATAGAATATATAAATAAAATTAAAGAAAATGTTACTAAACCAAAATATTAAAATTAAATTAAAAAATAAAAATTTAAAATAGCCTTAACAGAACCTTTATAAATTTATACTACTAAAAAATTTACTTTTTTTGTTGTTGTTGTTGTTCTTTCTTTTCTTCTTTTTTCTTTGCCATATTAATATATATTGACAATGATTTTATAAATATTAACGAAAATACTTAAAAATCAAAACATATATCGCTTTATAAAGACCTATCGTAATAAAAAAACGTCTTCAGATTTTAAATAAAATAAAAGAAAATTTTCAATAAAATAGAATAATGATAAAATTTATATCTAAATTCAAGAAAAGAATAAATAAAATTAAAATTATAAAATTACTAAAATGGCATTTGATATAATTGGTGATATAGCAATAATAAAAAAACCATTAAAATATGATATTGAAGAATATAAGAAGATTATACTCAATAAACATAAAAATATAAAGACTATTTTACTACAAGAAACTGAAGTAGAACCTCCTTACAGAATAGCAAAATATAAATTCATTTATGGAGAAAAAAAAACTGAAACAATTTGCATTGAATATGGATTAAGGTTTAAATTAGATATTTCAAAATGCTATTATTCTAACAGATTATCAAATGAAAGACATAGAATAGCTAAAAGCGTTAAAGATGGAGAAAAAGTTTTAGTGATGTTTTCTGGAGTTAATCCATATCCTATATATATTTCAAAATTTTCTAAAGCGGATAAAATTTATTCTATAGAATTAAATCCATATGCTTTTAAGTATGGAATAGAAAATGTCAAACTAAATAAAGCAAATAACATTATAACTATTTTAGGAGATGTTAGAGACGTAACACCATATTTATACTATCTATCCAACGGGGATGGTATAATAAATGATGACATCTTAAATGATGCTATAGAATCTTCTATTGAATTGAATAAAGCAATTTTCACCAGAGAAATAAATAAAAAATTAAAAGCTAAAGAATATTTAAATTTAGATTTTTTTAAAGATAAAGAAAAATACAAATTGAAATTTGACAGAATTATAATGCCATTACCAAAAGAATCGGATCTTTTTTTAGATGTTGCAATACCGGCTATAAAAAATAACGGAATAATACATTTATACCATTTCTTAAATGAAGAAAATTATATGGAAGAAATTAAAAAGATATTAGATGAACAATCAGAAAAATTAAATTTTAAATATGAAATATTAAATATAATTAAAGCTGGAGATATATCTCCCGGAGTTTATAGATATTGCATAGATTTTAAAGTAATAAAAAAATATAATGAAAACTATGGAGAAATTTAATGAAGATCTCTATCTTGAATTTTATGAAACTGAAAATAGATTTATACTTGAAGATGCTTTATATGTTAACAAAATAGAATACAGAAGAGATCCTTTAACTGGAATATGGGTAAGAATAAATAGAAGATTAAATGAAAAACATAAAATTAAAAATATTATTGAAAAAAAAGAAAAAATAGAATGTCCTTTTTGCAAAGAAAACATTTTTACTAAAACTCCAAAACTAACTGACAGAGATAGATTTATATTAGAAAAAAGTATCGCATTTCCGAGCTTATATCCCTATGCTAAATATCATTTTGTTTTAGTTCCAAATTATGAAGAACATATAGAAAATTTTTCAGATTTGAAGTTTGAAGATTTTTATAATTCGATGATTCTAATAAAAGAAGTTGCAGATTATGTAAATAAGAAAGATAAAAACTATAAATATCTTTTTATAAATTTAAACAAAGGTCCTTTTTCTGGTGCATCTCAAGAACATTTACATTTTCAAATAATTATAGAAGATATTCCTAGAGGTTTCTATAGTAAATTAGTAGAAAACTCAGAAAAATATTTTAACAAATACAAAAGCTTTTTAATAGAAGACTACATTAATTTTGAAAAAAATCTAAATAAAAGATATATTAAAGAAGATAAAAATTTTGTTTTAATATCACCTTTTGCTCCTATAAGAAATAATGAAATCTTAGGAATGATAAAATCGTTTGGAATATATTTTATGTCATCAATAAATTTCAGAGAATTTCTTTTAGAACTATATAGATTATTAAAAATATACGAAAATCAATTTGAAAATTTTAATTTAGTAATTTCAGATACTTCATATATAAAAGAAGGCAAAATTTTACCATTTTTTAGAGTTGGACAAAGAAATCAAAATGATATTGGATTTTTAGAACTTTATCATGGAGAATTTGTTGTTGGAAAAAGTCCAGAAGATACTGCAAAATTCTTTAGAGTTATAATATAGCTTCTAATATTTTAAAGAATCATATAATATTTTAAGTAGATTACTTTTGGATTTATCCATCTCTAATAAACTCTTTCTATTGAAATAATTTCTAGAATTTTCGTAAATCTCAGAAATATTTTCAATCAAAAAATCTAACTTAAGATACTTACTTAATTCTGAATCAATATTATTTACCTTATCTGAACATAAAAATCGATTTTTACCATCATTATAGCATATATAATATTTGTTTGTATCTTTTAGGTTAATATAATCATTTAAAATGTATATAGCTAGAAATTTTGGCTTACTAAATATTTTAAATATTTTATTTTCATTGTAAATTTCCAAAGAATATATATTTTGGGAATATTTGTTTATTTTAAAGATTAAATCTTCTAAAAAATTTTTTTTAATTTTCAAATGATAAGAATCAACCACTATATCTTTTGAAATAATATTTTTTATATATTCTCCGTTTCTTTTTTGTATCTCAATCATAATAATGAAATATATAGAAAAATTTATAAATTTTTTTCAAGAAAAGTTGATATTTTTTCTTTTAGAATATATGATAGCAAAATCTCTAGTTTTCTCCAATTTTTATTTTCTATAGCTTTTTCTGAAAAGAGATATATATCTCTGAATACTCTTCTTCTTTCATATTTACTTAAATGTGAAACACTAAAAAAATTTGAATTATAAATTGAGACTTTTCCAAAATCATTACATATACACTTATAAAATCTATCTAAATCCTCAAACTTCAATTTTTGTATTAATAAAGCCTCTTCAATAGATTGATTCACTCCATATTTCTCAGAAATTTTTATTATATAAACATAATTGTTATAAGGAATTTCAATTCTTCCAAAAATTACTCTGAGATATCTATCGTCATCTAAATAAATTTTTTTTGAATAAAATACATCTATTCTATCCTTTAATTTTATATAATCCTTACAAATACTTTTACATAACATAAATAATTCTTTTTTTAAATATTTTTAACTATTATCAATTACTTCACAGTTACACTTTTAGCTAGATTTCTTGGGTAGTCTATGGGTAATCTCTTTTCTCTTGCAATATAATAGGTCAATAATTGTCCTATTATTACAGAATATATAATAAAATCTGGAAAAGATTCTGATATATTAAAGTCTCCAGGAATTTTATAAACACTTCCTCCTCTTGCTAATATCTCTTCAATATTTGTTTTTATGTTATCATCCCAATAAGGATTTAAAGATAAAACCTTTGTTCCTTCTTCTATTAAAGCTAAAGTTCCATGTTTTAATTCTCCACCAGGCAAGGCTTCAGCATGAATGTAAGATATTTCCTTTAATTTTAAAGCTATTTCCATAGAAGAATAATAATTTATCCCTCTACCAATTATATACAGATCTTTTTCATTTTTTAAATATCTAGATAAATTAATTATTTTTTCTTCATTATTTTTAATTGTGTTTTCTATTTCTTTAGGTATATCATATAAATTTATTTTTAATCCTAACTTATTTGCAATATAAAAAAATGTAATTACTTGATTTGTAAATGTTTTTGTTGCAGCAACACATTTTTCCTGACCTGCTTTTATTTCAATAAAATTAGAAGACATTCTTTGAATTGTTGAATAAGGAACATTTACTATAGATAAGATATCTTTAACTCTACTTTTCAGATCTTTTAATGCTAAAATAACATCCATAGTTTCTCCAGATTGTGATACTGCTATTACTAAAGTATCTCTATCATATTTCATTTCTTTGTATTCTGATGCCAAAACCGAATATGCATCATAATTTAATTCTCTAAATAATTTTGATCCTATTAAAGATGCATGATAAGAAGATCCTGCAGCGACAAAAACAATTTTTTTAGAATCATTAATTTTTTCTATAAAATCATTAATAGTTTTTTCTTGTTCTGTATTTAAAGAATCTATTAATATTTTTGAAACTAAAATTTGATCATATATTTCTTTAATCATGTAATGTTCATATTCTTTCTTGTACTCTAAATTTATCCATTTTAGTTTTTTAATTTTCTTTTCTATTAAATTTCCAGATAAATCATAAAACTCTATTTTCATAGATTTATTATTAAGAATTCATAATCATCCATTGTAATTATATTTTCTACTTTATCCAAAAAGGCATATACATCTGATGCTAGATATATTGTATTTTTATCTAAACCAACAACTAAAGGGCTGCCATTTTTTATTGCAACTATTTTATTAAGATTTTTTAAATAAATTATGACAGCATACGTTCCATAAAAATTTTTAAATATATCTAAAACAATTTCTTTTATTTCTTTTCCATTTTTTAATTCTTCTTCAAACCAATGTGCAAATATCTCAGAATCTGTTTCAGAAACAAATTTATGTCCTCTTTCTACTAAATAATTTTTTAATTCTAAATAATTATCTATTGTTCCATTATGAACTACAAAAATTTCTTTATTACAATCATAATGCGGATGGGCATTTATTTCAGATACTTTTCCATGAGTAGCCCATCTGGTATGTCCTATGAATATTTTTGATTTTCCTTTAAAATCTATTTTTTCTATCCTTCCAACTTTTTTAAATATAGTTTTATCTGAACAAAACCCATAAGAATCATAGCCTCTATATTCTAATCTTCTCAATCTCTCTAAACCTTCTGAAATATCAAAAAATTCTTCAGAAATTATTGCAACAATTCCACACATTATAAATCTATTCTAAACTCATATCCCCATTTTTTAAATCCTAACTTTTCATAAAATTTATGTACATTTTCTCTTTCAAATCTACTAGTAGCAATTATTTTATAACAACCTTTTTGTTTTGCAATTTCAATTGCTTTCTTAACCAATATTTTTCCATAACCTCTATTTCTATAATTTTCCTCTATAAAAACATCTTCTAACAATGCATATGGTTTTTCATGTAAATCGTTCTTTATAAAGTATAAATAGCATCTTCCTACTTCTTTATTTTCAATTTCTAAACTTATTTTCATGTTATTCCCATTATCAAATATCCTAAAATTCTTGTTTATGATATCTTCAAGATTTTCCATATTATAATATTCTAAAAGATTTATTTTAATACTTACTAAAACTTTTATTTTAATATTTTTAATATTTAGAATAAATTTTTTAATTTTATTAAAAAATTATTTTTATGATAATTGAAGATACTAAAGGATATTATTCCAAAAAGGCAAATTTTTTTGACAATTTTTCTAGAGAAATATTGAAGCTTTTATCCGAGAAACCAATGAGTATTTCCGAAATTGCAAAAGTTACTAGAAAATCTGAACAACTAATAAGCTACTATATAAACAAAAAATTAAAAAATTATTTAGATATTGTTAATGAAGATAAAAAAACAAAATACAAAGCATACAAATCTTATTATGATATTGTTAATGAAAAAGAAGAAAATTGCAAAAGTTACTAGAAAATCTGAACAACTAATAAGCTACTATATAAACAAAAAATTAAAAAATTATTTAGATATTGTTAGTGAAGATAAAAAAACAAAATACAAAGCATACAAATCTTATTATGATATTGTTAATGAAAAAGAAGATTTTATATTTTATGAAACAAAAAATAATAATTTATATCCATTCGTAAAAGATAATATATTAAATTGCTTAATAGTAGTTGGATCTCCAGTACCTCATGGTCCATTTTCAGCTTCTTCAAGAGATAGTCATTATGTTGGATACCTAACTTCTTTTTTAGGAAGATATTTTAATAAAACCCAATATTCTGATTTCATAAGATTAGATACAGACGTTATAAAAGAAAATTTATTAAAAAGCAATTTAATTCTTTTAGGTGGACCCGTATCAAATTATATATCTTATAAAATTAATACTATTTTAAAAGTAAGATTTCTCCAAGAATATAACTGGGATATATATTCTGATTTTACCAATAAAAGATATTCTAATGAATTAGTTTCTTTAATTGCTTGTATAAAAAATCCATTTAATGATAATAAAAGAATACTTTTAATTGCGGGAAAAAGAGCTTTAGGAACAAAAATAGCAATAAAATATTTCATAAATAGTTCTTTAGATTTATCTAAGGATTTCTATATAGTTATAGATAGCTTAGATTTAGATTCTGATGGAATTCCAGAAAAAATAATAGAATTAGAAAATAATTAATCTTTTTTCAATAAAATATTTAAAACTATTTTTCT